>JAPOZE010000041.1:8750-12385 GCA_026706225.1 Acidobacteriota bacterium | reverse complement strand
GGGCCGGCCAGAACGCCCATTCGCTCATCCAGCGGGGCATGGACCCCCTGGACGTGGTCACCAAGCACGCCCGGCGCCGGGGATTCAAGTTTCTCCCCAATATCCTGCTCAACATGCTGCACACGCCGCTCAACAAGGTCACCAACAGCCGCGTGGCCGACTTCACCACCCGGCATCCCGAGTGGCAGGTGGGGCCGGAGCCGGACTTTCCGGCGGCGGTGCACGATCTGCCCCACCGGCTCTCCTACGCCCGGCCGGAGATCCGGGCCGACCGCCTGGCGGTGATCAGGGAGTTGGTACGCCGATACCCCACCGACGGCATCGAGATCAATTTCAAGGACTACGCTCCCTTTATAGCCCGGCGGGAGGTCCCCGAGCACACCGAGACCATGACCGGCTGGCTCCGCGAGATCCGGCAGGCTTGCGACCTGGCGGCCAAGGAGCAGGGCCGTGAGAAGCGGCTGGTCATTCGCATTGCCGGCACCCTGGAGGGCAACCGCACCCTGGGAATGGACCTGGAAACCTGGATCCGCGAGGAGCTGGTGGACTCGGTGATCGCCATGCCGGTGACCCACGGATACGAAGCCGGAACCCCCGAGCTGCGCAGGGTGGTCGAGGCCGCCAAGGGCACCAACGTCTCGGTTCTGGCCGGCATCAACAACTCCGCCAATCCCCAGGATAGCCGCGAGGTCTTTGCCGCGGCCGCGGCCAACGCCTACGCGGCCGGAGCCGAAGGCGTGCTCTTCCACACCTACTACCCCGGCCCCGACCGCTATCCCTACGACGACTCGGCCATGGAATCCATGCGCTTCATGGGCTATCCGGACGTGCTGGTCCACCGGGACAAGCGCTTCCGTATCGGAAGCAATCCCAAAGCGGACACCCCCCCCAAGTACGGGGTCCCCTGGCAGCTCCCCCTGGAGCTGGTCCCCGGTGAGAAGGGGAAGGAGATCCACCTGGACGTGGCCGACGACCTGGCGGCCAAGGCAGGCGAGGGCGAGCTGTGGCGCTGCGAGCTGCAGGTCATGGTGCAGCACATGATGCATACCGACAAGGTCAAGCTGTGGTGGAACGGGAAGGAGCTACCTGAAGCCAGGTGGCGCAAGGCGGACTGGACCTACCAGATGCGTCCGCGGCCCCAGCGCTACCGGGGATACCGGCTGCACGTGGACCTGCGCGGCGAGGACCTGCCCAAGATGGGCCGGAACACCATTCGGGTCGACGTCCTCGAGAAAGACAGCAAGCTGGTCTTCCCCATTGCGATCAGCGACGTGGAGCTGGTGGTGGAATACCTGCCCGGGCGCAACGGTCTGCGTCCCGGAGAAGGCGGGCCGGGACTCAAGCAATAGCTGGCAATAGCTAGAAGAACACCCGCTCGATCATCCAGTAGGCGCCCATGGCGGCAATGGCCAGCGATCCGGGGATGACTACGGCCTTGCGGTAGCGGTCCGGATCGCGCAGCCAGATCGTCAGCAGCAGGCCGGCGGCGATCACGGTCAACTGGCCCAGTTCCACCCCCAGGTTGAATCCGAGCAGTCCCACCAGCAGGGCCGCTGCCGGCAGGTCCAACTGGCTCAGGGCCCCCGCGAACCCCAGTCCGTGCACCAGGCCGAAGACGAAGACCACCAACAGCCGCCAGGGGGTGTACCTGGGATAGAAGATGTTTTCCAGGGCGATCACCACGATGCTTCCGGCAATGATCGGTTCCACCACCGAGCCGGGGACTTGCACCACCCCGGTGGCGGCCATGCCCAGGGTGAGGGTGTGGGCCAGGGTGAAGGCGGTCACCTGCAGCAACAGTGGCTTCCAGTGCCGGCTTAGCAGGAACAGACCCAGAACGAAGAGGATGTGGTCCATTCCCAGGGGGACCACGTGCACGAAGCCCGACCGAATGAAGCTGGTGAAGGTGGCCCAGTTTCCGGGGGCGGTGATGCCTTCGATCAGGTTCTGGTCGGGGTCGCCGGTTTCCGCCTCCGCCAGGTTGGAGAGGTCGAGGACCCGGCTGGTCTCATCGGGAAACAGCACCTGGATTCCCCGCAGGATTTCGCCCCGGTAGTAGTTGAGAAACAGCAGGCTCAGCTCGGCCTGGGGCAGGGAGCGGGCCTGGTAGCCCCTAAGTCCCGAGGTGTCCTGCAGGCGCCAGGACCCGGTCAGCATCACCGGATCATCGGCCCGGGTGAGGGGCTGGCCCCGGAAAGTGGTGAACTCGAATTCCCACTGGGGCCGGGCCGCGCCCCCGGGCTCGAAGGAAAGCTGCAGGACCTTGTCGGCATACGCTTGCGCCTGGGCCCGCAACCGGTCCCGCTCCGCCTCGCTGAGCAGCAGGTAATCCTCCAGGAACAGGTAGGGCTCGGCTTCCGGATCCTGGCTGAAGCAGCGGGTGTCCAGCTCGATCTTGATGACCACCGATCCGTCGGCCTCGAAGAAGGACCGCAGGGGAACGTCGGGGATGGGATGGGCAAGGGCGATTGGGACGAGGGACAGCAGGAGCCAGACCCCCAGCGCCATCCTTGCAACCACGGACGGAGCAGCGGCTCGGCTGGTTCGCAGGCCGCGGCGGGGCTCCGGGACCGGGCCAACATTGGGGGCAGGGCAACTTGGATGTTGTCTCATGGCGCTCGCTATGTTTTACTATGGGTAGTTAGGTCCCAAGACATTTTGTATGCGGCCTGACCGCTGTCAGCAAACAAGGAGAATCCGATGAAACTCTTCGTTTCAATGATCCTGGCTGCCGTTCTTGCCTTTGGCGTGAGCCTGGGTTCGGCCTACGCCGGCTGTGGCAAGAAGGTGACCAACAAGGGCACCCTGAAGAGCGTGGATGCCGACAAGAAGACCATCGTGGTCGCCGCCAAGGGTGAAGAGACCAAGCTGTCTCTGACCACCGGCACCAAGGCCATCGGCGCCGACAAGGTTGCCGACATGAAGGGCAAGATGGTCAAGGTGATCAGCGAGCACGGCAAGGTGGATTCCGTCGCCTTGCTCAACTAGCCACCAGCTGTACGCAGCTATTAGAGCCGGTCAGTGGTTGAAACCGACACTTCTAACAACACCAGGCGCGGATGAACTCGGCATAGGTGTCCGCGCCTCGGTGTAGCTGTTCGACCGAAATCCACTCGTCGAAGGTGTGGGCCTGCTCCACGTCTCCCGGTCCGATCAGGACCCGGTTCTTGAGGTCGGTGTAAACCGAAGCCTCGCTTCCGTACCCCACCGTACGGGCACTCTCCTGCCCCGTTACCCGAATTACTTCCTGGACGAAAGACGAATTGGGGTCCACGTGAAAGGCTCCGTGCCCCCGGTCGACCTTCAGCTCCACTCCGCATTCCTGCGCCGCCCGGGTCACCCGCTCGATCAACCGGTCGGTGCGGGTGCCGGGCATGGGGCGAAACCCGATGCGGCAGATGCTGACCGGCTTCTTGACGTTCATGGCCTCGGGATAGTCCTCGATACCGATGTTCCCTCCCAGGGTCGGAGGGTCGAACTCCGGGTCCTGCCACTCGGGACTGCTCTGGGTTTCGTCGTAGAGCTCCTTCATCCTGACCAGGAAGGGAATCATGATCCAGTTGGCGTTCAGCCCCACCCGGGTGCTGGAGTGGGCCGACTCTCCCCGGGCCGTGGCCTCGAATGAGCACCCGCCC
>JAPOZE010000041.1:0-8257 GCA_026706225.1 Acidobacteriota bacterium | reverse complement strand
CGAAGGCGATGATGTCCTTGGCGTATTGGAGGGCGTCCACGAATCGGTCCTTTCTTTTGACGAGGGAAGAGGCATTCCTGCGGAAGGGGTAGTGTACAACCGGCGGATGCCGGCCTCAATCCCTTTCCGTCTTGAATGAACATGGAAAGACAGGATGCACAGGATAATCAGATTGGTGAGAAATGGGCGATTGGCTCCGTCTCAGCCGTCGCTGACCTGGAGGGTGACCTCCTCCAGCACCGGAGTGCTGCCTCCGTCGGGTGTGGTGAGCAGGGCCCGGTACTGAAGCCAGCGGTGGCCGGGAGGCAGCGAGGGAAGTTCGGAGGACTGCCGGAAAAAGGTTCCGGGGCCGCCCGGCCCTTTCCAGGCGGCGGCTGTCAGCGCCGCGGACGTCGGTCCGCTTCGCAGTTGAAACTTCACCGCCGTCCCGTGGGGCGTCCGGGCCCGCCAGTCCAGCCGGGAGGGGCGTTTGCCCGAGGGGATGCTCAACGGGGGCGAACGGTACTCCTCTTCCGGCTTTCGGTGATAGATGTTGCCGACGTCGTGGCGGACGCTGAAATGGGGCCCGAAGGTCTGAATCCAGAGGCGCCTGGCGAAGGAATACCCCTGGGGGGATCCCCAGAAGATGTTGGTGCCGACCCCGTGGTCGCCGTCGCGCAAGTGGTTGAAGGGCACGATATCCATCCACCCGTCCTGGTTCAGATCGGCCAGTGTGAGGGCCAGGGTCGATTCTCCGGGCAGTCCCGTCCTGCGGGACTCGCTGTAGCCCTCCGGGCCGCCCCAGTAGATGAAGCAGGGCAGCTTGCGGGTGGTGTAGGCGTGATAGTTGGTCATGACGATGTCCAGGTAGCCGTCCTTGTTGAGATCGGCCACCGACTGCTCCTCCGACTCGTAGGCCTCCAGCCTCTGGCTGCGGGAGAGGTCGAATCCGTCGGCGCTACCCCAGAGAAGGGTGGCGTGGCGCATGGGGCGCCCGTGCCTGGCCATGTCGTAGACGCCGCCCAGAACCAGGTCCAGCCAGCCGTCGGCGTTGAGATCGGCGATCTCCACCGTGGAGGCGGAATGGACCTCGAGCAGGCTATGGTCGTCCCGGCCGTAGTCGCCGCCGCGGCTGCCCCAGAAGATGTCCACGTTCTCCCGGTCCACGTCGGGGAAAACCAGGTCCAGAAACCCGTCCTTGTTGAGGTCGGCGATGGCGGCGCTCTGGCTGATGTTGGTGTTCAGGCTCAGCTCGGTGCGGCGCCGGCCACTGAATCCGTCCTCTCCCCCCCACAGCAGGATGCCCCGGGATGAAGCCTCCTGACCGTAGGCCGAGCCGGCGGGAATGACCAGGTCCAGGTAACCGTCGCGATTGAGATCGGCCGTCGAAGCCCCGTTCCCCCCCTCCAGGTTCAGCTCCTGCCGCCGCTGGGCCCCGTAGCCTTCGGTGTGCCCCCAGTAGATCCAGCCGTTGGGAAAGGCGATGTCGGTCCAGCCGTCCCGATTCAGGTCGGCGATGGCCGGCACCGCGCCAATGGCTCCCGGCACCCGCGAAACCGATGCGGCCGAGTAATGGTGGCGTGGATTGCCCCAGTAGATCAGGGAGTCGATGGCATCGCGCGAGCCGCTGTTGCGGTTGACCAGCACCAGGTCGGGAAAGCCGTCCCGATTCAGGTCGGCGCCCTGCAGGCTCACGGGGCCGAACCCCTGCAACTGGAGGCGGTGGGACGGGTCGAAGCCCTGGGGGCCGTTCCAGTAGATGTAGGAGGGCACGTCGTGGGTGCGGGCATCGCCTTCGTTGGCAAAGGCGACGTCGATCCAGCCGTCCCGGTTGAAGTCGGCCGCGACGGCGTCGCTGGCGTCCAGGGTGGGCAGGTCGGTCCGCCGTCCGGCGTCGAACCCCTGCGAGCCACCCCAGTAGATGGTGGAGGGCTTCTGGCCCCGGTTGGCCAGGATCAGGTCGGGAAAGCCGTCCCGGTTCAACTCGGCGACCTCGCACCGAACCGCGCCGGCGGTGGGCAGCTCCGCCCAGGGTTCCGCGGGAAGGCCCTGGGTCCCGCCTTTGAAGAGTTGGACCCGGTTGTCGCGGTGAGCCACCACCAGGTCCGGAGTACCGTCCCGGTCCAGGTCGGCCAGGCGCACTCCCACCGGGTCTCCGCCCTCCATGCGGTGGCGCCGCTCGACGGAAAAGCCGCCGGGGCCGCCCCAGTAGAGAAAAACGCTCTTCTCCTCAGTGTTGTTGTTCACGAACAGCAGCTCGGGGAAGCCGTCCCGGTTGAGGTCGCCGGCGGCCACGTCCAGGGCGCTGATCGAGGGCACCACCGTCCGTCTCTGGCTGCTGAAGCCCGTGGGACCGTTCCAGTAGATATAGGACTCCAGGTGTTGGGCGGTGCCGAAGCGTTTCCAGCCCTCGATGCCGTGGTTGGCGATGGCCAGGTCCACGAATCCATCCCGATTGAAATCGGCCGCCGCCACCGCGCTGCCCAGCAGGGTAGGCAACAGCGTTCGCCGACCGGGCCGGAATCCCTCCCGGGCCCCCCAGTAGATCATGGCGTCGGTCTCGACCCCGTAGTTGTGAATGAAGTTGCAAAAGACCAGGTCCAGGTAGCTGTCCCGGTTGAGGTCCACCAGCAGGGAACGTCCGCCGCCCTTGCTGGGAAGCCGGGTCACGCCGGCCTCGCGCTTGCGAATCTCGCTCAGCAGCCTGCCCAACGGTTGCTGGTCGGGCAGGTCGGGAAGCAGGGAACGGAGTCCTCGCGGTCCCCCCCAGTAGACGAGAACGTCCTCGCTCTCGACCTGGTTGTGATCCTGTCCCACGAACAGGTCCAGGAACCCGTCGTTGTTCAGGTCCCAGCGGTGAATCATCTCGACGGTTCCGTCCCGGCCGACGTAGAGATTGGCGCCCCCGTCGGCCAGCGTTCCCCGCGAGAAGTCCTCGAAGCTGGAGTGTCGCACCCAGGGCTGGTGGGAAACCGGACCGGAGGCGGCCGACAACAGCAGCCCCGCACCCAGGCACCCGGCGATGATGGAGGTTTGGGTCATGGTTGGGATGGGGCGGGCGGCGCCCCCTTGAACTGCAGAGGACCGTAGACCTCGTAGGAGTGAAAGCCGCCGCTTTCGGTCACGGGGGCGGTGGCGGTGTTGAGCGGCTGTTCCCAGCGGGCGTCATAGTCATAGCGGCAGACGGCCGCCTTCCAGACCTCCCCCGGCTTCGGGATGGAGTTTCCGGCATGATGCAGATCGGCCAGGGGAAGGGCCAGCTCCAGGGACCAGCCCCGGTCGTCGTCCTCCGGATTGTTGAGGGTGCCGTTCACGGCCACCCCCACCCGGAGCCCGCTGTTCCAGGCCGTGGCCTCATCCAGGGGGGCGCCGCGCTTGACGAAGTAGGCGTCGAAGATCTGGCTGCTGGGGCTGAACTCGAACTCGTAGTAGAGCAGGGAGGACTCCAGCGGCTTGATGAAAAGCTCCAGCACGTCCTCCTCCCACAAGCGAGCGTCGCGGCCGGTCAAGGTGGAGCCGACATCCCGGTCTTGGGCCGTCATGGCCACGAAGAGCTCTTTGCCGTCCCAGAGGAACCGGGCCGAGGCCCGCGTCGGGGACACCGGATTGCCCACGCCGTCGAACCGCAGCGGGATCTCCGGGGCCTGCCGCCAGGCCGCCTCGTCCGGGCGACCGTCGATCTCGATGGGATCGCTGGTCAGGTAGCAGGGAATGGGGTCTGCTTCGGCCGGCGGCGGGGTGCCGGCCTTCGGAGTGGGATCGACTTCCGGGGGCGGCGCACAGGAACCGCAGAGCAGAATCACAAGCAGTGGGAAAAGGATTGGGGTGATGCCTTTCATGAATTCGACCTCTTCAATCAGGGGACGGTTTCGTCCGTGTTGCCCGGGTGGTGGAAGCCTTCGCCCGGGGCTGAAACGGATTCGGACTCGATCGACAGCTCCGCATTGTCTACAAAGTCGGGCGGTTGCGCCAGAGGCAGCGTTGCGCTACCACGTCGATCCGTTTGAACAGGAAGTTACGTCTCCCTCCTGAGAGGCTAGCCCTCCACACCCGCCTCTTTCATGGCGGCCTGGGCCCGCTTCTTCATCTCCTCTTCGGAAACGTCCTCGACGTGGGTGCTGATCGTCCACACGTGGCCGAAGGGATCGGCCAGCGTCCCGGAACGATCGCCATAGAACTGATTTTGTAGCGGGCGCATTTCCTTGCCCCCGGCTACGATTGCCTGGGGGTAGATCGTGTCGACGTCATCGACGTAGATCATCAGGTGGACAGAGGTTCCCCCAAGCGACTCCGGCCCTCTGAAACCCATGTCGGGATATTCGTCGGCGAGCATGACGTGGGAGTCCCCGATCCTGATCTCGGCGTGCCCGATCTTTCCACCCGGAGCCTCCATGCGGAACAACTCGGAGGCTCCAAAGGCTTTCTCGTAGAACTCGATTGCGGCGGCCGCGTTCTTCAGGATCAGATAGGGGGTAACCGAGTGGTACCCCTCGGGAATTGGCGAAACCGGCATGGTGCTTGTCCTCCTTGAAAAAGTTCGCGATGGCGAATGACGCCAGCGCGGCATCGGGGGAATAGTGCCTCTGGGTGGCGAATTGTACTCGCCCTGCCTTACATTTGGACAGCATTTCCCGCAACGCACCACGCTTTTGGGTCTGTGCCAACCTGCCTCTACCGCCACCTGCTGCCGCGGCTGTCGCGGCTCAATGCCCCGCCACCGAAAACTCGTCACTACGAGCGGTGCAGCACCGTGTCCCGCAGGGGCAGGCTGGGACCCAGGTCCGGGTCCTCGTTGCGGTGGTAGTTCCTGCCCATCAGGTAGCGGATTTCCAGCTCCACGTCGTGCAGCAGGATCTCGGGAACGATGGTGGCGTCCCGGTGTTCCAGCAGGACCTCCACTTCGTTGTTGCCCTTCCGAGGCCAATGGGTGGCATCCAGGCGGTAGACGAACCAGTAGCCGAACCCCCCGCCCCGGTTGGGCGTGCTCATGCGATAGAGCTGGTTGATCTTGCGCAGGCCCGAATCGGGCAGGGTCCGGCCGTTCAGGCGGAAGACCAGCCGGTCCAGTTGATTGGTGTTCATCACCCGAAACCTCAGCAGCACCTCGTGGACTCGCCTGGCCTGGTTCCAAAACGGCAGGTCGTCGCTGACGGGGAGTTGCAGTCGCAGGGGCTCGCCTTGAACCAGCTTGCGGGGCAGGGGCATCCCGGGTTCCCAGGGAGGGGACCGGTAGCTGCCCGCGGTCGGGACGAGATAGAGCTTGTCCTTGGGGGCCATGATGTCGGGATGGGGGATTTCCCGAAGCTGTTCGTAGAAGGCGGCCCGATAGGGCCAGTTGGCCCCCTGGAACCACTGGTTGAGGTAGATGCCGTCGACCCCCTGATCCCAGTAGTTGCAGGCCGCCGCCCGGATGACTTCGATGGAGCCGTTGGACAGGCGGTCGGAGTCGACCATGCTGTTGAGCACGGCGAAAACGCGGGTTGAGGTGCCCTTGGCCGCCTCCAGCAGCGGGCGGTAGTCGGCCGAGTGGTCCACCCGCCCCCAGTAGACCCCGAAAGTCTCGCCGATGATAACGTCCACGATCCCCTGCCGCATCCACTCCCTCACGTCCAGCCCCAGCTCCAGGCAGGTGTCGAGGTCTCCGGGGACCCGGATGGCCAGCTCGCGACCCTGTCCGGTCTCCTTCAGGGTCCGATGGATCCGCTCGATCCAGGCGGTCATGAGGGGACGGCCGGCCTCGACTTCATCGGGACGGAAGAAGTGGGGCGAGGGGCTCTGGTAGGCCAGCGTCAGCTCGAACCCATCCACCGGGTAGTTCCTGAGCACCTCTTCGATCAGGGCGAACCGTTCCTCCCGGACCTCCGCATGCTTGAAGTCCAGACTGGTGAGACCTGGGAACTCCGGGTCCAGGTCGCCGCCGGCGCCGATCTCCAGGTGCTGGTTGTCCAGGCGGAACAGGGAGCTGCGCACGTCCTCCTGGCGGGACCCGCGCCGGCCCTGGTTCACCAGCAGAGCGGGATAGAGCAGCATGCCCTTTTCGTGGGCCCGCTCGCAGAGCACCTGCAACTGGTCCAGCCCGGCGTCCAGCAGCGACCGGGCGTTCTGTTGGGCGCGCTGGAAGACCACATGGGGCCACTTGCGGACGTGGTGTCCGAACACCTCTCCCACCTTGGTATCGTGAAAGACGGTGCGGCCGTCCGCCAGGCAGAAATTGAGCACTTCCACCGAGGTTTCCACCAACTCGTCCACGGCCGCTTCCACCTCCTGTTTCCGAATGGGGGGTTCGTACATGTACATGAGGGGATGGCGGCTGTCGTGGTAGAACATGATGCGTGGCTTCTTGCGGGTGGCTACCGACCCTGGTCGAATCGGCTCTGCCGGCGCCGGCGGGGTCAGCAGGCCCGGAGCCAGTCCGGCGGCCAGAGCGGTTCTGACGAAATCGCGTCGTTTCATCGAAGCCTCCTTGAAGGATGGTTGGAATGAGTATCGCTCAGGTCTTTTCTATCAAAGGCTCCAGCCGGAGAAAAGCCTTAGGCGTGGGTGCACGCCGCCTTCCGAGGCGCTATACTTGCGACTCTGAATCAACCCGACAACCACGAGAGGCAAGGGCGCCGTGCCAGCGGCCCCGTGTCTCTTGAAGGCAGGGCGTTTCCATGAAGTGCTGCAGTCAGCCGCTGGCTCGATTTCTTCTGATGGCCGCCGCCGTAGCCGTCCTGCTCTGGTGGGTCCTGAACCCCTCGGACCGGAGCCGGCTTTCGGCGGGGCTGCAGGCGGCCGGGGCGGCGGTAGGAGCCAGGTCGGAGTTGCGCCCCCGGCCGGCTTACCCGCCGGACAAGGTGGTGCGCATTCAGATCGAGGCCCTGGGGGACAATGACCGGCCCCACCCGGATGCCGGGATTGAAATCACCTTCCGTTTCGCCTCACCGGCCAACAGGAAGGTCACCGGTCCCCTGCCGCGCTTTATCGAGATGGTGCACAATCCGGCTTACCGGCCCATGCTCAATCATCGCGGGGCTCGCTATGGTAAACTCAAGCGGGAGGAAGATCACGCCTCCCAGACGGTGATCCTGAAGACCGGGGATGGCAGCCGGGTGGGTTATCTGTTTCAGTTGTCACGGCAGTCGGAAGCTCCCTACAAGGACTGCTGGATGACCGACAGCGTGATGCGCTTCGAGGTTCGAGACGATTACCGGCAGGTCTGAAATCGGCTGCCGTCGCCGCCTTGATTCCGGCTGGCGACGGATGCCGGCCAACAACCCAATGCGGACGAAATTCCTTCCAGTTCTGGCCCTGATTGCCTGGCTCTCGAGTTCGGTGACCGCCGGCTCGGCCCAAGACAAGCCGTCGCTGTTCGAGTCCGTCCAGGCCATTCTGGCCGAGAACTGCCTGAGCTGCCATGGGGCCGCCCAGATGTCGGGCCTGGACCTGAGGCAGCGGGAATCCTTCCTCAAGGGGGGCTCCCGCGGACCGTCGCTGGTCCCGGGAAAGGCCGAGGACAGTCTTCTGTTCCAGGCCGCCGCCCACATCGGGGAACTCCAAATGCCCCCCGAGTCTCCCCGCCTGCCCAGGGAGAAGCTGGACCTCATTCGCCAATGGATCGACTCGGGCGCCGTCTGGGAAGAGAACACCGGCGGCGCCGGCACTGCCGGGGAGCAGCCCGACTGGTGGTCGTTCCGCAAACCGCGGCGCCCCTCTTTGCCGCTGGTGGACGGGAAGGAGTGGCAAGGAAACCCGATCGACGCCTTCGTGCTGGCCAAGCTGCGCGATAAGGGTTTGCCGGCAGCGCCTCCCGCCGACAAGCGCACCTTGATTCGGCGGGCCTATTTCGACCTGATCGGCCTTCCCCCCACGCCGGAGCAGGTGGACCGCTTCCTCAAGGACGACTCGCCGCTAGCCTTCCAGTCAGTGGTGAACGAGTTGCTGGAATCTCCGCACTACGGGGAACGCTGGGGACGGCACTGGCTGGACGTGGTGCGCTATGCCGACTCGGCCGGGTTCGAAACCGATGCCTTCTTCCCCCATGCCTGGCGCTACCGGGACTACGTCATCAAGTCCTTCAACGAGGACAAGCCCTTCGACCGCTTCCTCCAGGAGCAGATCGCGGCCGACGAACTCTGGCCCAACAACCTGGACCTGGAAGGCAGCTACGCCATCCCGGTGGAGAAGCTGCGGGCCCTGGAGGCCCGAGTGGGGACGGGGCTCTACGGGCTGGTGCCGCAAACCGGCGAATCCAAGATGGACGCCAGCCGGGAGCTCAATGAAATTCTGACCGACTGGG
>JAPOZE010000288.1 GCA_026706225.1 Acidobacteriota bacterium | reverse complement strand
CCGGCGTCGGGGTGGTGGGCCAGGGCCGCAACGGGGTGGAAGCCATCCGCCTGGTCAAGGAATTGGAGCCGGATCTGATGTTTCTCGACATCCAGATGCCGGGACTCAACGGTTTTCAGGTGGTTCGCCAGCTTGTCAAGGAACAGGTGCTGCCCCAGGTCATTTTCGTCACGGCTTACGACCAGTACGCGGTCCGGGCCTTTGAAGTCAACGCGGTGGACTACATCCTCAAACCGGTTGAGAAATCAAGGCTGGAAACAGCCATCCGGAGGGCCAGGAAGCAACTGGAGTCCAATGTTCCGGTAGACGACCGCATCAAGAACCTGCTCAACCAGTTCATCTCCCCCACGCCCAGGAAGTCGAAGCTTTTGATCACGGACAGGAATCGCCACCTGGTGGTCGATGCCGACGACATTGTCTTTGCCAGCGTTTCGGACGGCTCCGTACAGGTGTCCACTGGGGACCTCAATGGAGAGACCCACTATCGAACTCTGGAGGAGCTGCAGGCCAATCTGGACCCGCAAATCTTCTGGCGCGTCCATCGGTCCTTTCTGGTCAATATCAACAGGATCAAGGAGGTGGTTCCCTGGTTCAACCGGACCCTGCAGCTCAAGATGGCCGACCGGGCCGAGACCGAAATACCGGTCAGCCGTTCCAACTCCAGAAAACTGAAGGAATATTTGAAGCTGTAGTGTTCTGTCTCAGAAATAGGGTTGCCAGATTTCGGAGCGCAACGGCACCGTATTCTAGGAGCGATGACGAGCCAATGCTATTCATTGCGAGGAGGAGCGACGACGAAGACGGTGCCGTTCCGCCCGAACCCGGAGGGCCGATGGAGGTTTCGGGGCGTGGACCCAGAATGGCCCCTATTTCGCTGAACCGCCAAGGGTTTCTCAAACCGACCGTTTCCCGGTGGAACCTCCATCGGAGATGGCAATCTTATTTCTGAGACAGGACACTAGTGTTTCCGAGACAGGACACCAGCCCATCCCCCACCGGCCGGATTGCTCCTTGAGTTGGTCTTTGGCGCTGTGATAGTTTTGGGCAACGCAGGCAGATCGGAAACCGGGCTTTGGTAAACAGAAGGAGGACAAGAAACGGTGTCAAGCGCCTTGGATATTCGAGAGCATCTCTTGCAGTCCAGCGACGAGTTCAGAAAACTTGCCGAAGAACACAGCGCCTATGACGAAAAACTGTCTCTTTTCATGAACAGAAGTTTCCTGTCCGAGCAGGAAAAACTCGAGGAAGTGACGTTGAAGAAGTTGAAGCTGCGGGCCAAGGACCGAATGCAGCAGATGATTCAAGCCCAAAGGCAGCAGCAGGGCTGAGGGTCCGGAGTGGCGGGTTTGGCTGAGGCCCGCCAGGGAATGGACGGACCTTGAAGGATGGTTGGCCGGATCGAAAAGGGAACCGCGCGGTTCCCTTTTTTGGTGCCGGCAGCCGATGGAACAGTCGGGCAAGCCCACAATTCCCAGCCGGGCCTGTCCAGCCCGTTCTTCGTCCACAAGAACTTTAAAGTCACCCATTCACAGTGTTGATATTAAACAATATGTCATGCTGTTTCCAGCGACCCGGTGAGAGACTCGGGTTGGAGAGAAGCGGCTCCAAAGCCGTGGACACCCCGGCATGTGACGGCCTCCACCCGGCACCTGATATATAATGTGCGGGCTACGACACCGGGGTTTCAGCCATGAAGATCGCCGCAGATGCCTTTGTCTTCCTGATTCCGTTGCTGGTGGTCAGCGGTCTGCTGTGGATCATGGGGTTCATGCTGCTGGGGTCGGCCTGTCTGGGGATCGCTGTTCTGGTCGGGCTTTTTTTCCGGGACCCCCACCGCAAGATCCCCGGCGAAAAGGACCTGGTTCTGGCCCCGGCGGACGGGAAGGTGCTGGATTTGGCCAAGCAGGCCGACGGGACCACCCGGGTATCCATTTTCCTCTCGCTCTGGGACGTCCACATCAATCGCTCCCCGATCGGGGGCACCGTCCGGGAAGTCCGCTATCGACCGGGCAAGTTCAGAATGGCCTTCGACCGGCGGGCCTCGGTGGAAAACGAGCGAAACGTGTTGACGGTCGCCAACGGCTCCTTGACGGTCCGCTTCAGCCAGATTGCCGGAATATTGGCGCGCCGCATCGTTTGCTGGAAGAAGCCGGGTGACGCGGTCGAATCCGGTGAACGCATCGGCCTGATTCGCTTCGGTTCCAGAGTGGATGTATTTGTTCCCGACAACGTGACCCTGGAACTGAGCCGGGGAGACCGGGTGCGGGGAGGCAGCTCCGTCATCGGAAGGGTGGTACGCAGTGAAGAATAATTCGGAAAAGCGACGGTTTCGGCGGGGTATTTACGTCCTGCCCACCCTGTTCACCATCGGGACCATCTTCTGCGGATTTTTCGCGGTCACCAACGCCCTCAAGGGTGAATTCAACCTGGCGGCCATCGCGATCGGTTTCGCGGTGGTCTTCGATGGCTTGGACGGCAGGATTGCCCGCATGACCAATTCCTGCAGCGAATTCGGCGTGCAGATCGATTCCCTGGCCGATGTGGTCACCTTCGGCCTGGCTCCGGCCATACTGGCCTACCTCTGGGGAGTTCGCGCGGTTTCCGTGGAGTCGCCCTATTCTCTTCACCTCCAACAGCTCGGCTGGATCGTCTGCTTCGGCTTCCTGGTGTGCGGCGCCATGCGGCTGGCGCGATACAACATTCAGAGCGCCAAGCCCCCACCGTCGGGAAGCGGCTCGGAAAAGCCCTTTGTGGGAATGCCGATTCCCGCCGGCGCGGCCCTGATCGCCGCCGCGGTGCACTTTTCGCCGGAGCCTCCCCAACACTGGATCGCGGGGACACTCTGGATTGTGCTGGTCGGATTCCTGGGGTTCCTGATGGTCAGCACCCTGAAATATCCCAGTTTCAAGCAGGTCGATCTGAAGAGCCGCCAGCGATTCGTCAATTTCGTGCTCCTGGCCCTGCTGGTAGCGCTGATCTATTTCTACTCGCAGGTCGTCCTGCTTCTCATGGCGGCGGGATATGCGTTCTCGGGACTGGGGTTGAAAGCCTATGGCCTGGTCAAGCACAAACCGGAAGGTGTCCTGACGGCCGGCAAGCTCAGGCCGGATGACACCTGAGCCCCCGGGATGTCCGAGCCGGGACCTCCGGCCCTGTGCGGCTCTGCGCCCCCGGCGCCGAGGCCACGGCCGAACCCCTGTTCCCGCTTCCAGGGCGCCGGGGTCCACAAGAAAGCCTCTCCATCTCATTCATCTTTGCGGCAACCGCTGATGCCTCGATCGTTGATTCTGGTAGACGTGCCTCTGGCCTCCTTTATTGAAGAGCTGTTTGCTCCAGACTGCCGCTCGGGCCCCTGGAGCCTGCTGGAGGAGGGATCCCGGCAAGCCCTGCAGGAAGTCGAAGCGCTTTTTCTTTACGGTCATCCCATCATTGACGGGCCCTTCATGGATCGCTTGCCCCATCTCAAGGTGATCAGCAACTTCGGTGTGGGCATCGACCATGTGGATCTTGCGGCCGCGGCAGCTCGGCGCATTCCGGTGGGGAACACCCCCGGAGCGGTCGAAGGAGCCACCGCCGACATGACCATGGCCCTGCTGCTGGCCTGCGCCCGCAACGTGGTTGCCGGTGACCGCTATGCACGCGGCCCCGACTTTCGGTACTACGACCCCTCGTTGTTCCTGGGAAGAGAGGTCCACGGAAGCACGCTTGGCATTGTCGGCCTGGGCCACATCGGACGAGAGGTGGCTCGCCGGGCTCGCGGATTCGACATGCGGATTCTCTACCACTCCCGGCACAGAAAGCCGGAGGCGGAGAGCGAGCTGGGAGTGGAATATGCCAGTCTGAGGGAGCTTCTTGAACAGGCCCATTTCGTGACCCTCAATGTTCCCATGACGCCGGAGACCAGGCACCTGATCGGAGAGGAGCAGCTTGCCTGGATGCGTCCGGACGGCATTCTCATCAACGTGGCCCGGGGAGGCGTGGTGGATCATGAGGCACTCTATCGAGCCCTGTGCGACAACAGGATTGCCGGCGCCGCCATCGATGTGACCGAGCCCGAGCCGTTGCCGCGCGACCACCCGCTGTTGCGACTGACCAACCTGGTGATCACCCCTCACCTGGGCTCGGCCGGGTCCCGGACCCGCCTCCGCATGGCGCAGATGACCGTGGACAACATTCGAGCCGGTTTGCAGGGCAAGCCCCTTCCCTACGCGGTCAAACATCTCTGAGCATGGTTCCCACACGGTCCACCTGGCGAGCGGCGCTTCTCTGCGGTTGGCTGGGACTGTTGGGCCCGTTCGGCCTGGTGGACCCCGCCAACTCCTGCCGGGCCTCACAGGACGATGGGGCCGACCCCCCACCGCCAAGAATCGTCGGGCCCTTTCTTTCCCGAGAGGATGCCGGCCCCTACACCCGGGTCGTGCTCAAGAACGGTTTGACGGTGCTCCTTTTCGAGAGGAGCCACACGCCGCTGGTGGCCATGGCGACCTACGTCAAGGCCGGCCGCCTTCACCAGAACCCATCCAGTCAGGGTTTCTGGGATCTATGGGCTCCCCTGCTGCTTCACTCCCGGCTGGCAGATGGAGAGGGAACGGTTGCCGGGGAAGCCAGGAGAATCGGAGCGGTGTTGGACACCGGGGTGGGTGAAGACCACGCCTGGTTTTCCACCGTGCTTCCGCGAGAAGCCTATCGGAGGGGGTTGGACCTTCAAGTCGCCGCCCTCGAGAAAGGGAATCCCTCGCCTGAGAGGGTGGGGAGACTCAAGCGAACGGTCCACCGGCAGCGCCGGTACAGACAGGCCTCGCCGGAGCGGGAGTACGGCCGGGAGCTGTTTGACCTGGCCTTGCGGAGGAGGAGGGGACTCGACGAAACGAGTGGTCCCCCCGGCAGTCCGTACGGTATCGACGCTGCTCAATTCAGCCATTTCCACCGCCGTTGGTTCGTTCCCGGCAACGTCCTGCTGGCGATCACCGGCGATTTCGACCGGCGGGCGCTCCTGCGCGAGATCGTCAAGCGTTACCGATCCCTGCCCAAGGGCCCCGCGCCCGATCCGCCGGCCACTCCCACCCTCGAATCCGGCGGCTTCACCTACGCCTACCGCCGGCAGGACCTGCATCAAGCCGGGATCCAGATCGCATTTCCCCTGCCTGCCGCCTTCACCCGGGAGTGGTACGCCTGCAAGGTCCTGCAAGCCGTTCTGACAGCGGGCAGGACCTCGGTGCTGAATCGCGGCCTGGGGACAGCCCGGTCGCCGGTTCATGGGGTGGACTCCAGCACCGTTGTTCCGGGACAGACCGGCACTCTCATCCTCAGCCTTGGCGCGGGCGATCCGGGGTTGGACCGATCGGCGGTGGCCGCTCTGGCCGCCATCGAGCGGATCAGGCAGGGCGTCCTGGCCGATTCGGACCTCCAGCGGGCCCGGGCGCTGCTGGCGGTCGAGTTTCTGCAGGCCCAGGAAGGCCTGGTGGGTCTGGCCATACAGCTCGCCCGGCATGAGCACCTGGCGGATTTCAAGAGTTGGGAGGAAACCCTTCAGAGAATCGAGTCGGTGACACCGGAGGAAGTGGTTGCGGCGGCTCGTCGTTATCTCGACCTGGAACGGTGCACGCTTCTGGAGTACCAGCCGGCCTCGGAGGAGACGAGGCAATTCGACTCCGGCAGTTACCGCGAGTTCTTGAGAATGGCCCTGCCCCGCGCCCTTGGCGAGATCAAGGGCGACGACTGGATCGTGGTGCCCCTGCCGGAGGAAAGGGAGCAGGCGGGAGCCCGGCCGCCGAGTCAAAGGGGTCCCAGGGAAATCAGCACGGCGGGACTGGCGCCGCCCCTGAGAAAGTTCTCCATCCTGAGAGGGCCCGACGTTTGGGTCCAGGAAGGACGCTGGTTGCCCCTGGCTTCCATGGGAATTTTCTTTCCGGGTGGCCAGGCCTCGGAACCTCCCGACAAGCAGGGAATTACCGGCCTGATGGCTGCCACCGTAATCGGGAGCGCAACGGCCCTGCAACCGTCCCATCCGGCCGCCCTCCTGGAGAGACTGGGCGTGGAGGTGGATGCCGTGGTGAAGCCTGACTATTTCGGCTTTGTGCTCCATGGGCTCTCCGGCAATTTCGCCGCCTGCGTGGATATTCTGGCGGAAACCCTGCAACGGCCGGCCTTTGAAGAAGAGGCCATTGCGGCTCAGAAGCAGGCCTTGGGTTTGCGCACCGCGAGGCGGTCGGACGATCCGCGCCGCCAGGCGGAGCAATTGTTTCTGCGGGCCGCCTACGGCGCCCATGCCTACGGCAGGGACCCCTATGGGGAGGGAACAGCCCTGCAAAGGCTCACCCGCCAGGACCTGGTGGGATGGCACCGGCGATATGTCCAGGGGACTCGGCCGGTGGTGGTCATTGCCGGAGACGTGGAGGGGAGCGCCTTTGCCGCCAGGTTTGCCGGCAAGTGGAGGCGCTCCGGTATCTCCCGCATCGAATACGAGGACATTGGCGAATTGCAACGGTTGACCGGGTCTCGAGCCCTCCAGGGAACGGCCGGGGAGGAGCGTCCCTGGCTGGCCCAGGCCGGATTCCTGGGGCCCCAGGCCTCCGATCCGCGAATGGCGGCCTTTGCCGTGCTGCAGCACCTGACCTCGGGCCTCGGCGGGAGCTTGTCCCTGGCTCTGAAGCAACCACGGGGTTTGGCAATCGACCTCCTGACCTCGCAACGCCGGCTGAAGTGGGGGGGATACTTCTACACCCGCCTGACGGCTGCGCCCGCTGACGGCGGCAAGGCCCTGGAGGCGGTGCGTGCCCGACTGACCGCGCTGGGCGAGGGACCGCCCTCGGAAGAGTCCATCGATCAGGCCAGGAGAGCGTTCATCCGAAGCTACCGGATGGCCGGCCAGCACCGGCGCCGGCATGTCCTGGAACTGGCGGAGAGAGCCATTTTCGGGCAGTCCGTCGATGACGTCACCAACACCCTGAAGCAGATCCAGGGAGTGAAATCCGAGGAAGTTGCCGCGCTGGCCCGGGAATTCTTCCGGCCGGAACTTTTTATTGCCGGGGTGGTTCCAGGGTCCGAGCCTTGACCCGTCCCCATGTCACCCGTGCTAAAATCCAGTGCCATGGTCACCCGTTGCGCATGGACCGCCATGGCGATCCTGCTCGGGCTGGCGCCCTTGTCGCCATTGCCTCTGGCGGGACACAGCCCTCCACCCGGAAGTCCACAGGACGAGGACGGATCTTTCCGCCTGGAAGTGGACGTGGACCTGGTGGTGTTGAACGTCACCGTGGTGAACGAAAACGGGGACAACGTCACCGACCTGACGCGGGAGGATTTTGCGGTCTTCGAGAACGGGATCCGGCAGGACATCTCGACCTTTTTCCCGGTGGAAGCTCCCTTCAAGCTGGTGCTGCTGGTCGACACCAGCATCAGCACCCGAAACAACCTCAGGCTGATCAAGGACGCTGCCCGCAACTTCACCAAGGAACTGCGTCCCGACGACCAGATTTCGGTCACCGAGACCCACTTTTTTCCCCAGGAAGTTCAGAAGTTCACCAACAGGCGCAAGCTGCTTCGAAGAGCCATCAAGCGGTTGTCCACCTATTCCGTCGGCGGCTCCCGGGTCTACGACGGGGTGGCCATGGCCCTCAAGAGCCTGCAGCGGACTCGCAGCGGCCGCAAGGCCATCGTGGTGCTGAGCGACGGAATGGAGAACTCCAGCCGGGTGTCTTTCAAGGAACTGCGCAGGCGGCTGGCCCAGGACGATGCGGTGTTCTATCCCATCACCATCCTGAACAAGGACCGGCAGAAAGAGATCCTGGAACGCTATATCCGGGAAAGCGAGGAAAAGGAGGAGGATCCCTACGTGGAAAACGCTCGGCTGAGCCTCTCGGTGCTGGAGGAGGTCTATCAGATTCAAACCGAGCGATTGAGCCAGCTATCCAGCGAGACCGGCGGAAAGATGTTCCTGGTGGCCGACCTGTCGGACCTGAAGGGAGAGTATTCCAAGGTTGCCCATGAATTGAGGCACACTTTCAGCCTGGCCTACTATTCCAACAGCCCCGCCGACCAGGGTGGCATGCGGCGAGTCCGGGTAGAGGTGAAAGACCCCAGCCTTCGGGTGCGGACCCGCACCACCTATTTCGTTCCGGAGACAAACCAGGCCGGGTTCTGAACCGTCTGGGCCGGTCAATGGATGGTGTCGTTATCGCGGCGTTGGCGCTCTTTCCGGTTGAGGTAGACCTCGAATTTTTGCCGGGCCCGCCGAAAACGGTACTCCAGGTAGGCGTCCTTGATCGGTTGATACCAGCTTGCTCCCGGACGGCCGCGAGAGGGGCCTCGCTTCAGGTAGAGGTAGCCGACCAGCATGCCGCCCAGGTGAGCCACATGGGATATTCCGGAGTCGCTTCCGGACAAGCTCGACAGGAAGGCAATGCCCCCGAAGACCATCACGGCGATTTTGGCGGGAAGCGGGAAAAACAGCATCACGTAGATGATGCGGTCGGGAAAGGTCATCCCGTAGGCCAGCAGGACGCCGTAGATGGCTCCCGAAGCCCCCAAGGTCGATCCCTGGTAGGAAAAGAAGTTGACCACCGTGATGCAGATGCCGGCGCCGATTCCGGTTACCAGGAAGTAGCGCCAGAATTGCCGGCTTCCCCAGTAACGCTCCAGTTCGCAACCGAACATGAACAGGATCAGCATATTGATCAGCAGGTGAAAGACGCCGCCATGCAGGAAGATGTAGGTAAACAACTGCCAGAGGTAGAGGCTGCCGAGCACCATCGCAGGGGTGAGGCTGAACAGGGCGGTGATGGGTCCGCCCAGCCCGCCCGAAAGGACCTGCATCACGAACACCACCACGCAGGCGATGATGATCCACTTCACCCTGGGTGTCAGGGGCCCCCCGAAGGAAATGGAGCTGGTAGCGTATCGATAGCGGTAATTCATGAAAACCCCTCGAGGGAAGGTGCGCTGGCGGTGTGAGGCTATTGTAGCGGGTTTCCACGGCAATGCCATTCCCAATCAGCCGGGAGGCAGAGGCCGGCCGCACACTATCCGGATTGGATCGTGACGCGGTCAGGCGCCGTGTGGGAGATTGCACTTCATGAAGATCATGCTTGCGTTGGCGCTTGCCCTGTGGACCCTTCACTGGGGTTCGGAATGCCATGCCTCTCAGCCTGAAGGGTCGCGGGAGGAGACTCGGAAGACTCAAGGCGCCGAGGATGGCAATGAAGCTGAAGCAGCCGCGGAAGCCGAAGGACTTCAGGAAGGAGACGAATCTCGGGAAAGTGACGACACGGGGGAAGGCGACGACATGGAGGAAGGCGAAGAAGCTGAAGAAGAGGAGCCGCCCCGCCCCCCCAACGTGCTCTTGATCCTGGTGGACGATCTGGGCTACGGGGACCTGTCCAGTGCAGGCGCCGAGGACTTGCAGACCCCCCACATCGACGCTCTGGTCGAGGCGGGGATGCGCTTCAATCAGTTTTACGCGAACTCGACGGTGGGGGCTCCCACCCGGGCGTCATTGTTGACCGGAAGGTATCCGGACCTCGTAGGAGTCCCCGGGACCATTCGGCCCGAGCCCGAGATCAACTGGGGCTACCTGAGTCCGCAGGCGACGCTGCTTCCCGGTCTGCTGCAGCAGGCGGGCTACCACACCGCGCTCATCGGCAAGTGGCACCTGGGTCTGGAATCGCCCAATCTCCCCAACGAGCGGGGATTCCACCTGTTCCGGGGGTTCCTGGCCGACCGGATGGACGACTATTTCCGTCACACCCGGCGCGGCGTGAACCACATGCGCTTCAACGCGGAGACCGTCGAGCCGGCAGGACACGCCACCGACCTCTTCACCCGGTGGGCTATCGATTTTCTGGTGGAACGCGCAGAGGACGACCAGCCCTTTTTTCTCCTTCTCGCCTACAACGCCCCCCATGTGCCGGCTCAACCGCCGCCTTCTTTCCTGGAGCGAGTGGCGCAGCGGGGTGCCGGTCTGAGCGAAGAGCGGGCCCGGTTGGTGGCCCTCATCGAGCACCTGGACGAGGGGATCGGAAAGGTGATGGAGGCTCTCCGGGAAAACGGGCAGGACAGCGAAACCCTGGTGCTGTTCACCAGCGACAACGGCGGGGACCCGCGGGCGGAAGCCAACTGCGGGGACCTGCGGGGTGGAAAGCGGGAGATGTACGAGGGCGGGATTCGGGTGCCCATGGTGGCGGTCTGGCCGGAAAAAATCCGTCCCGGCACCTCGTCCAACCGGCTGGCGCTGACCATGGATCTGTTCCCGACCATCTGCACGGTGGCGGGACTGACGATGGAGTCGGAGATCGACGGGGTATCCCTGTTCAGAACCCTGGTGGGTCAAATGGCGCCGCCGATGGAGCGTACCCTCCACTGGGTTCGCCGGGAGGGCGGGCGACTCCACCAGGGACAAGACTACTATGCGGTCCGCCAGGGGCACTGGAAGCTGCTGCAGAACTCCCCCTTCGAGCCCTTCAAGCTGTTCAACCTGAGGGAAGATCCGCTGGAGGAACACGACCTGGCGGAACAGGACCCGGGAACGGTCTCCAGGCTCTCCCGGGCATTGCGGCTGAGAATCCAGAAGGCCGGCGCCGTTCCCTGGCAACCCGGGCCGCCCCCTCAACCCGAGTCGGAAGATCAGTCCGAGTCGCCCCCTGAGTCGGAGTCGGACCCTCAACCCGAGTCGGAAGCTTCCACGATCTTGCCGTAGTACCGGGGCCGGCGGTCCTTGAAGCGGTTGATTTCGTGTTTGCCGGGAACCCGGGTGATGTGCTTGTCGCGAGCTTGGGAGGGATCGATTTCGCCGAAGATGATGTCTTCCTCCTGGGGACCGGCCAGGGCCAGGGTCCGACCCGAGGGGTCGGCGATACGGCTTCTGCCGATGAAGCGGAATCCTCTCTCCCGTCCCACCCGATTGACCGCCACCGAATACACCTTGTTTTCCAGGCCCCTGGCGTTGACCAGAAACTCGGCGAACTCCTCCGCTCCCGTGGGCCAGTTGGTCGGCAGCAGAATCAGGTCGGCTCCCTGGAGCGCCATGGTGCGCGCGCTCTCGGGAAAGGATCCGTCGTAGCAGATGTTGAGCCCGATGCGCGCCAGGCGGGTCTGGTGCACCCCGAAACCGAGATCTCCGGGGTCCACGAAGCGGTCCACTCCCAGATAGGGCAGGTGCACCTTGCGGTACTTGCCCACCACCCCCTCCGGTCCAATCAGGACCGCCGCATTGAAGCAGCGATCAGCGTCCTTCTCCAGCATCCCCACAACCAGGTAGGCCCCGGTCCTGTGGCAGAGGCCTGCCAGGAGCTGGGTGGAGGGCCCGGGAATGGGTTCGGCGTAGGGAAGGGCTTCCCGCAGGCTGTCGAAACAGTACCCCGTCAGGGCGCATTCGGGAAAAACTACCAGTCGAGCCCCTTTGGCGACGGCTTGCTCCACCGCATCGATCATCCCCGCGAGGTTGGCTTCCTTGTCCATCAAGGTGGGGTCCATCTGCACCCCGGCCAGCGTGAATTTGTCAGGCATGGTTGCCTCCGCTATGGAAAGTGTGCTGAAGACGGACTTATGAGAAGTCGCCCACCCACCCGGGAGCGCGGGCGTCCCGCCCGCATCCTTGTCCCTTAATCGGTGAGGTACACGGGTGATATTCCCGGCGCGTCGATAGGAGCACCGGCGATAGTCCCCGGTATCGACATCTTGCCGTGCAGCCCGCCGCCCCTATGCCGCCCCGCAGGCCATTTGATCCGGCCGGGGCAGATATGTTACAAGATGGGGTCGCTTGAAGAAAGACAGCCTCGCCTCGCTGGCCCTCACGCGGAGCGCCCGTAGCTCAGTTGGATAGAGCGTTGGTCTACGAAACCAAAGGTCGCAAGTTCGAATCTTGCCGGGCGTACCATTCTTCCTTCCAAAGAAGTCCAACTAAGTTCATTAGTGGTTTATTTTCAATAGAATACTCTGATCAATCGTCTATGCCTGTCCAATAGTATCTCTTGACAACCAACGGAAAATGGGGGCATAATTAGGGGCATTCGGATTGTTACTGCAAGGAAATGCCCCCACATGTCCCTTAGCGACATTACCATCCGACGCGCCCGGCCCGGCAATAAGGCCAGAAAGATGTTCGACGGCCGCGGCCTGTATCTCGAAGTCGCACCCCGGGGAGGCAAATACTGGCGATTGAAGTACCGCTTTGCAGGTAAGGAAAAAAGACTTTCTTTGGGCGTCTATCCCGACGTTTCCCTGAAAGAGGCCCGACAAGGTTGCGAGGATGCCCGGCGGCTGCTGACACGGGAGATTGACCCGAGTGAGCATCGCAGGGCATTGAAGGCTGCAAGAAGGCAACAGGTGTCGAACAGCTTTGAAGCCGTGGCGCGCGAATGGTTCGCCAGGCACAGGCCCAATTGGGCCGAGAGTCATTCCAGCCGTCTCATCAGCCATCTGGAACGGGATATTTTCCCCTGGATAGGAGGCAAGCCTGTAGCTGGCGTCACCCCTTCCCAGTTATTGGAGGTGGCCCGCAGAGTGGAACAACGCGGAGCTCTGGAAACCGCTCATCGGGTGCTCCAGA
>JAPOZE010000273.1:9206-12636 GCA_026706225.1 Acidobacteriota bacterium | reverse complement strand
CCGAATTCGGAACCGGACTGGTACAGGTCACGCCGGCTCACGATCCCAACGATTTCGAGATAGGACTGCGCCACCGCCTGCAACAGATTTCAGTGCTGGATGAGGACGGACGGATGACCGATGGGGCGGGTGCGTTCCAGGGATTGGATCGATCGGATTGCCGGGCCGCCGTGGTCAGGGAGCTTGATCGTCAGGGTCTGTTGGAAAAGGTGGAGAACCATACACACAGCGTGGGACAGTGCGATCGCTGCAAGGAGGTGATCGAGCCTCTCCTGTCCACCCAGTGGTTCGTGAAGACCAGGCCCCTGGCCGAACCGGCCATTCGGGCTGTCGAAGAGGGCCGCGTCCGTTTTGTTCCGGCCAACTGGTCCAAGACCTATTTCGAGTGGATGCGCAACATCAAGGACTGGTGCATCTCCCGGCAACTGTGGTGGGGACACCGGATCCCCGCCTGGCATTGCCGGAGCTGCGGAGAGGTCAACGTGGCCCGGCAGGAACCGCGGCAGTGTGCCCATTGCTCCAGCGTCGAACTGACGCCGGAGACCGACGTGTTGGATACCTGGTTCAGTTCGGGACTATGGCCATTTTCGACTTTGGGTTGGCCCGAGCAGACTCGCGACCTGAAACAGTTCTACCCCACCTCTGTCCTGATCACCGGATTCGACATCATCTTCTTCTGGGTGGCCCGCATGATCATGGCCGGGCTCAAGTTTGCCGGGGACGTCCCCTTCCGGACCGTCTATCTCAACAGCCCGGTGCGGGATGCCGAAGGGAAGAAGATGAGCAAGTCGAAGGGCAACGTGGTGGATCCGCTGGACCTGATGGAGCAGTACGGAACCGATGCGGTTCGCTTCACCCTGGCCATCATGGCCGCGCCGGGCACCGACATCAGCCTCTCCGAAGAAAAGATCCTCAGCCATCGGGCCTTCGCCAACAAGATCTGGAATGCGTTCCGCCTGGTCACCCTGCACCTGGACGGCATTCGAGCCCAGTTGCCTCAGGGCTTCGATGCCGGTGCCGAGATGGAGAAACTCTCCGGAAGGCGGAAGGAGCTGCCCCCGGTGGACCGATGGATTCTTTCCAGGCTGTCCGGCATCACCCGCCAGGTCAACGAGGGGTTGGAAGCTTATCGGTTTCATGAGTCCAGCCACGCCATCTACCACTTTTTCTGGGGGGAGCTCTGCGACTGGTATATCGAGTTTGTCAAGCCCAAGATCGTGGCCTCGAAAAAGGATCCGGACGATCAACTCTCCTACCGGGTGCTGCTGGTCGTCTTCGATCAGTCTCTTCGGCTGATGCACCCCTTTATGCCCTTCATCACCGAGGAGATCTGGCAGCGGTTGCCGCACAGGGGACGCTCCATTGCCGTCCAGTCCTATCCCGAGGGGTTCCCGGCCTGGATCGACTCCGAGGCTGAAGCCCGAATCGGCATGCTGCAGGACGTCATCACCAAGATCCGAAACCTGAGAGCCGAGATCAACCTGGACCCCGGGCGCAGAATCCCGGTCCGGCTGGCCAGTTCGGAACCGCGGGTGCGCGCGTTCCTGCTGGAAAGTCGGCCCCATATCCTCAATCTGGCCCGCTGCGATCGGGTCGAGGTGGTGGCCGCGGTCGGCGGGGAAGACCATTCGGCTCGCTCGGTGGCGTCGGGAGTGGGTGTCGAGATTCCGCTGGCGGGACTGATCGATCTGCAAGTGGAGAAGGGGCGGATCGAAAGGGAGATTCTCAAGTTGGAGCGGGAGATGACACCGATCCGGCAGCGGCTGCAAAACCGGGCCTTCATGAGCAACGCTCCCCGGAAAGTCGTCGAGCTCAATCGCAATCGTCTCATCCGGTTTGAAGAAAAGCTGGGCAAGTTGAGGGAGTATCGGGATCAACTGTAAGCGGACAAATTACTGCGCCATGATCACGCCCCCTGGCGAGAAACGCGGGCTGGAACTGGATTCCCGGAAGCTGACACCCATTGTCGCGGAGGCGCTGGCGGAGGACCGTGGAGCGGGCGACGTCACCAGCCGGCTCACCGTCGATCCCTCCCTGCAGGCTCGGGGAGATTTCCGGGCCAAGGCCGATCTGGTCCTGGCGGGGTGGCCGGTGGTGGCCGAGACCTTCCGGATTCTGTCGGACGGCTTTGCTTCCGAGGCATTGTCTGGAGAAGGGGACCGAGTGGCCCGGGGAAGCCTTGTGGGGACGGTCCGGGGACCGGCCTTGCTGCTGCTCGGAGGGGAGCGGGTGGCGCTCAACTTCCTGCAGCGGTGCTGCGGCATCGCGACCCTGACCCGGGCCATGGTCCAGGCCGTGGAGGGCACCGGGATCACCGTGCTGGATACCCGCAAGACGACCCCCGGACTGCGTTTCCTGGAAAAGTATGCCGTCGCCATGGGAGGGGGGAAGAACCATCGCTTCGGCCTCTATGACGGGATTCTGATCAAGGAGAACCACATTCGGGCCGCGGGCGGAATCGAAGCGGCCGTCTCCAGGGTGCGCTCCGGGCCGGACCCCGCCCGGAGGATCGAGGTGGAGGTGTCCGACCTGCAAGAGTTGGAACAGGCCCTGAGGGTTGGGGTGGAGGTCGTTCTGCTCGACAACATGACCCCGGGCCAAGTAGAAGAGTGCGTCGCCCGGACCCGGGGTCGGGCTCTTCTGGAGGTCTCCGGCGGTATTGATCTGCGCAATATTCGGGACTATGCCCTCACCGGAGTGGACTTCATCTCGGTAGGCGCCTTGACGCACTCCGCCAGGGCGGCGGACATCAGCCTGGAGCTGCAGTTGGCCCATTCCCCCGGACGATGAGGAAACCCCCATCCAGCGGCCGGCAGCTCGATCGACTTGTCGAACTGCTGGCGGATTCGGCAAGAGAGGCGTGGTCCCAAGCCGAGCTTGCCCGTTCCATGGGAGTGTCTCCGGCGGAGCTGCCGGGGGTTCTGTCCAGGTTCCAGGCGGAGGGTTGGCCGCTGGAGGTGCGCTCCGATCAACGGGTGCGGCTGCCGGCGGCTGCAGATATGCCGGTGGCCTCCCGGGTTCGACCCCATCTCTCCACCAAGCGGCTGGGCCGGCGGTTTCGCCACACCCTGAAGGTCGACTCCACCAACGACTCCGCCCGGCGCCTTGCCGAGGCCGGGGCGGCCGAAGGGACCGTGGTGGTGGCCGAAGAGCAGACCGGCGGGCGAGGACGTCTGGGCAGAACCTGGTTGTCTCGCAGGGGCAGGGACATCCTTCTGTCGCTGGTCTTTCGTCCCGACGTGGACCCGGCCCGGGCACCCGGCCTGAACCTGGTGGTGGGGCTGGCGGCCGGCCAGGCTATTGGGGAGGTTGCCGGAATCCCCACCGACCTCAAGTGGCCGAACGACGTTCTCACCGGCGGCGGAAAATGCTGCGGAGTGCTGACGGAGATGAATGCCGATCCCGGGAAGATCCGTTTCCTCATCGTAGG
>JAPOZE010000273.1:0-9170 GCA_026706225.1 Acidobacteriota bacterium | reverse complement strand
GGTCGGGCTTCGACCCTGGAGCAGGCGGCGGGCGGCCCCGTCCCCAGGCCGAGGCTGTTGGCGGCCTTGTTGAACCGCCTGGAAGCCTTGTACCTGGAATTCCTGGACCAGGGCCTCCGACCTCTCCTGGAGCGCTGGGAGGCATCCTCTTCCTCCGTCCGAGGCCGCCCGATCCTGGTCTTGAACCCGGGCCGCTCCCTTCGGGGGACCACTGCCGGGCTGAGCGAGCAGGGAGCCTTGCGGATCAGAAGGGAAGACGGCAGGATGGAAGAGATCATGGCCGGGGACGTGGTTCAATGGTAGCGCCGGTCAGAAGACTCAATTTCGGCACGTTCGGTGCAGTCTGTAACTGCAAACCTTTACATTAGGTTCGATAAGCTACTGATAGTAAAGTTTTTGCCATGATTAGATTTTTGCAAAATTCGCAGCGGGGCAGGTCATCTTGCCGGTAAACCTGAGGTCCTGCCTTTTTCAATATCGGGTGCGACCCGGTGAAAAATGATGTCTAACCACAAAAAGCACAAAAGTCACAAGTTGTGTTTTTGTGCCTTTTGTGGCCATTCCCGGCAAACGCCTCGCTGTCGAATTTCGCAAAAGGCTCATGATGAATGAACCGGCCCGGTGAACCATGCGGGCTGGATTCCCGGGAGGCGAAGCGACCATGCTGCTGGTCATCGACGTCGGCAACACCAATACCTGGCTGGGAATCTACGAGGGTCCCAGGCTGCGGAAAGACTGGCGCCTGGAAACCAAGGAGCGTCAGTCCGCGGACGAATACGGGATCTTGATCCGAAATCTCTTCAGCCTGGCGGGCATCGATTTCACCGGCATCTCGGATATCGTGATTGCTTCGGTGGTTCCTCCGCTCAACACCGTGCTGGAACAGACGGCGTTGAAGTATTTCAAGGTTACCCCGCTGTTTGTGGAGCCCGGCGTCAAGACCGGAATGCCCATTCTTTACGATCCCCCTTCGGACGTGGGCGCCGACAGGATCGTCAACGCGGTAGCCGCCTTTCATCGCTACGGGGGGCCTTGCATCGTGGTGGACTTTGGGACGGCCACCACATTCGACGCGATTTCCGGGAAAGGAGAGTATCTGGGAGGGGTCATCACCCCCGGACCGGTGATTGCAGCCGAGGCGCTGTTCACCAGAACCGCCCGGCTTCCCAGGGTCGAGGTCAAGCCGGCCGTCAACGTGATCGGCACCTCGACGGTCGCCAGTATCCAGTCGGGTCTCTATCACGGGTATGTCGGCCTGGTTGACGGCATCCTGCAGCGCATGATCGGGGAACTGGGTCGTGAAACCACGGTGGTCTCCACGGGAGGTCAGGCCGCACTATTCGGGTCCGGCACCCGCTATGTTCAACATATCGATTCCCATTTGACGCTGGACGGGTTGCGCCTCATCCACGAGAAAAATCTGCCTCGGTAAGAACCGGGGGCCGGCCGGCCGCGAGAGGCCCGTGGGCCCTGCGCCATGGAAAATTACTTCAACTACTTTACCGAGATCGAGGAGCACTTCCAGAAGCGACGCGGACAGGCCCGTCCTCTATCGCCTCTGGACTGGTCCCTGATCGAATCGTTGCGAGAGGCCGGCGTCCCCCTGGAGGTGGTGCTGCGCGGGGTGGACCGGGCTTTCGACAAACGCTCCAAGCGGCGAAGGGCGGCGGGGAAGGTGAACAGCCTCGCCTATTGCACGCAGGCCATTCTGGCGGAACACGAGCGCCGCAAGGAGAGTCGGGCCGGTCGCAACGATCCGGCCGCCCAAGCTGCCGAAGGCGCCCTGGAAGTGACGCAGTTGCTGGAACTGCTCGAGAGCGCCCGCCGCCAACTGGAGGCGCTCCCGGGGCGAGCCGTGGCGGTTGAGCTCCCGGCTTTGAAAACCGTGGTGGAGACGGTCGTCGACTCGCTGAAGGGGATCATTCTGGAAATCCAAGCAGCCCGGTCGCTGGACTATGAGGCGCTGGAACTGAAGCTCAATACCCTGGAAGAACGCATTCTGGCGGCCATCTTCTCCGGGATGAGCGAGGAATCTCTGCTGGAAGCGAAGCAAGAGACCCGGCAGGAGATCCAGCGGCACAAGCGGGGCTTGAAGGCCGAGCACATCGCCATGCTGGAAGGCAAGTTGATGCGCAAGAATCTCCTCCAGGAATTTGGCATTCCGCGGCTGAGCTTGTTTTACCTCCCCCTCAACTGAACGGCCATGAAGACCTTTCAGGTCACGGTCGAACGCATGATCCCGGGTGGCAGGGGGATTGCCTTCCTGGAAAAGAAGGCGGTCTTTCTGCCGCTGGTAGTCCCCGGCGATCGTGTCCTGGTCAAGCAGGCAGCCGACCGTGGCAGCTATCTCGAGGTCCTGGACAGCGAACTGGTTGAAGCCTCCCCCGATCGGCAGACGCCGCCTTGCCCCTACTTTGGCCGGTGCGGGGGATGCGATTTCCAGCAGATGAATCTCCGCAGGCAGCTCGAGGGCAAGGCGGAGATTCTGACCGACGCACTGCGGCGGGTCGGTCGCATTGGCGGTGCCCAAAGCGGAATCGCGCGCAATCCTTCTCCCGATTCGGCCTACCGGAATCGCTTGCAACTGAAGGTGTTGGCGCGAAACGGGAAAGTGTCCTGGGGGTTTTTCGAACGGGCTTCCCACCGGGTGGTGGAAGTCGACCGGTGCCGGATCAGCCTGGACAGGCTGTGGGCGATCCTTCCCGATCTGCGGACCTTCCTGGAGCGCTCGCCCATGACGGTGGGCTGTCTGAGCGAGGTTGAAATTTTCCAGGGCGATGGAGGGGAAGCCCTGATCGACCTGAAGCTGAAACCGGACGCCGAAAATCTCTCCATCCTCAAGCGGGATCTGCTGGCCGGTGGGTTCGACTGGGAAAGTCGACCGGTGAGCCTCTACCTGTCCCGATCGCAGAAGCGCACCCTTCGGGTATCCGGGCCCGGCTTTGTCCACAAGACCGTGGGGGAATGGACATTCCGGGTGAGCCGCGGATCCTTTTTTCAAGTCAACGACTTCATGCTGGAGTCCTTGAGCCGGCGGGCGACGCACGGTCTGGCAGGATCTCGCGCCCTGGATCTCTTCTGCGGAGTGGGGTTCTTCACCCTGCCGCTGTCGAAGACGTTCGGGCAGGTGTGGGCGGTGGACCAGAACGCCGCGGCCATCCTGGATATGGAAGCCAATGCCCGTGCCAACGGGCGCCGCAACTGCCGCATTGTTCACAGAGACCTCGAGACCTTCCTGCGGGACCGCCGCCGGGACCTGGAGAGGGTCGACCTGGTGCTGCTGGACCCGCCCCGAAGCGGAATCCCCAAGACCACCGTCGGCAGGGTCGCCGACCTCAAGGCTTCCAGGATCGTCTATGTCTCCTGCGATCCCTCCACACTTGCCAGAGACCTGGCCATCATTCTGGGTAGGGGCTACGCCATCGAATCCCTGGAGATCGTGGACCTGTTTCCTCATAGCCATCACCTGGAGACCATCGCCAGGCTGAAACGAATGGAGGATTGACGGCCAACGGGGAAATCCTTGACGGACGTACCGTTGACACAACGTGGGGCCGATGGTAGGTTTTGATCGTTCATCGAATATAGGGATCACAGGGCCTCGACTCCCGGGTCGGCGTGAGGATGGTCGGGTGAAGCGGCAGAAAAAGTTTTCTTTTCGGCCCTTGGCGGCATGGGTGTGTCTCCTTTCGCCGCTGGCGTCGAGTGCCGCCTGGCCAGGCAAGTTGCCGGGGGATCCCTTCAGTCCGCACCAGCGGAAACACTGGGCTTTTCAGAAAGTTCAGCCTCCGGAAGTGCCCGCAGTTCGCCACTCGGAATGGGTTCGGACTCCAATCGACGCCTTCGTGCTGGCCAAGCTGGAAGCCAAGGGCCTGGATCCGTCCCCGCCGGCGGACCGGGTGACCCTTCTCCGCCGTTACTACTTCGATCTGATCGGCTTGCCTCCCATGCCTGAGGAGGTCGATGCGTTCGTGGCGGACCCATCCTCCAATGCGATTCGGAAGGTGGTCGACCGGCTCCTGGACTCTCCTCACTACGGGGAGCGGTGGACCCGCCACTGGCTCGATCTGGCTCGCTACGCCGACAGCGAAGGATTCAAATCCGATCAAACCCGTCCCAATGCATGGCGCTACCGGGAGTACCTGATTCGATCGTTCAACGGCGACAAGCCCTATGACCGCTTCGTGCGCGAGCAGATCGCCGGTGACGAGCTCTGGTCGAACGATCCCGATGCCGGCTTGGCGACGGCGTTCAACCGTCTCTATCCCGATGAACACAACGCTCGCAACCTGGTGCAGAGGAGACAGGAAATACTCCATGACATGACCTCCGTGGTGGGCGGGGTCTTCCTGGGACTCACCTATGAGTGTGCGCGCTGTCACGACCACAAATTCGATCCACTCCTGCAGGCGGACTACTACCGGCTTCAGGCCTTTTTTGCCAATGTCCGCGCCAGGGACGACCTCGTGCTTGCCTCCCGGGAAGCTGCCGATCGGCATCGCCGTCGGCTCTCCGCCTGGGAGGAAACGACGGCCCCGATCCGCCGGGAAATGGCGGCCCTCGAGGAACCCAAGCGCAAGGAGATCCTCGACAAGGTGATCGCCAGATATCCGGAGGCAATCCAGGAGGCAATCCTGAGCCCTTCCGGGAAGCGGACACCCTTTCAGTGGTTGATGTACTACAAGGTGCAGGCCTTCTTGGACCCGGGCTCCTATCTCTATCATGCGCCGACGCAGGCGGTGGTCAACCAACTGAAGGGTGACGAGAAGGAACGGTGGAAGGAGCTCAAGTCGAGGCTCGACAAGTTTTCGGAGTTGCACCCGGGTGAGTTGCCGATCGGCATAGGCATTGCGGACGCGGGCCGCGAGGCGCCCCCAACGTTCATCCTCTCGGGAGGCGTTTACGATGCAACCGGGGAAGAAGTGGAACCCGGTTTCCCCACGCTCTTCGATCCCGGGCCGGCCAAAATCGTGGCGCCGGAAGGGATGGAGTCCACGGGCCGGCGTACGGCACTGGCCAACTGGATCGCCGACCCGGACAATCCCTTGACGGCTCGCGTCATGGTGAACCGGATCTGGCACTACCACTTCGGCCGGGGTATCGTCGATACGCCCAGCAATCTGGGTCTTTCAGGCGGAATGCCCAGCCACCCGCGGCTGCTGGACTGGCTGGCCACCGAGTTCATCCGAAACAACTGGAGCGTCAAGCACCTGCACCGGCTCATCCTCAACTCCAATACCTATCGACAGGCTTCCCTCCATCGTGAGGCTGCAGCGGGAATCGACCCGGAGAACAAACTGTTGTGGCGTTTCCCCCGGCAGCGCCTGGAAGGAGAAATCATCCGCGATGCGGCACTGGCGGTTTCCGGGTTGTTGAATCCGGAAATGGGCGGCCCCAGTGTCTTTCCGCCGATTCCCCCGGGCATGAAAGCCAATTGGAAAACGACCCAGAATCCGGCGGAGCGCAATCGCCGCAGCCTCTATGTATTCATACGCCGCAACACCCGCTATCCGTTGTTCGAGACCTTCGACCTGCCGGACACTCACGAAAGTTGTCCGCGCCGGGACACGACGACCAGCCCGCTGCAAGCACTCACCCTGCTGAACAGCGAGGTGGTGCTCGAATGGGCTCGAGGTTTCGCGGGCCGGTTGCTTTTCTCGGCAGGTCCTGACCCCGAAGCCCAGATCGACAGGGCTTATCGCCTGGCCTATTCACGGCACCCGACGAGCGAAGAGAAGGATGCGGCCCTGGATTTCCTGCATCGCCATCGCGCGGTCATCGCAGAGCGTGCCGCAGAGGGGAAAAAGCTGGTGCTGCCCTCGATGCGTCCCTATAACGTCGATCCGGTAGAGGCGGCGGCTCTGGTCGATTTTTGCCACATGATCATCAATGCAAACGAATTCGCCTATCGGAACTAGCTGGAGCGAACACACTCCCGGGTTGGGCCGACGGCCGGCGTCGGGAGGACGTCGGGAGAGAGACAATCGGGGGCCGGACCGAGATCGTTCCGGTGACCTGTTTCAGGATAAAAAAAGTGGCTGAAAAGGAACGTCACATTCTGCCTTTGGCCTCCCGCCGTGACTTTCTGTGCCGGGCGGGCAGCGGTTTCGGTTCCCTTGCCTTGATCTATCTTCTTGACCAGGATGGCTTCTTTGCCCATGCGGCAGCAGACGCAGGCAAGGGCTTATTGTCTGCCAGGCAACCTCACCACCCTGGCAAGGCTCGATCGGTCATCTGGCTCTTCATGGAAGGAGGACCGAGCCACGTCGACCTGTTCGATCCCAAGCCGGAGCTGGACCGGCTGGCCGGACAACCGATGCCCGCCTCTTTTGTGCGTCCCTTCACGGCCAACAAGGGTGTGGCCAACAACACCCTGATGCCCTCCAAGCGAAGTTGGAAGCAGTACGGGGAAGGGGGACTCTGGGTGTCCGATTGGTATGCCCGGATGGCCCGGCACGCCGACGATATGGCGGTATTCCGGTCCTGCCACCAGGAGGGTATCAACCACGTGGGTGCGCTCTGCCAGATGAATACGGGTTCGATCCTGGCCGGTCGGCCCTCGTTGGGCGCCTGGACCACCTATGGTCTGGGCAGCGCCAACCGGAACCTCCCGGCCTTCGTCGTCCTCAGGGAGGTCAAACAGGTGGTGGGCGGCCCCAAGAATTGGAGTTCCGGGTTCCTGCCGGCTTCCTATCAAGGCACTCTATTGCGCAGGGAAGGGGCACCCATTTTCCACCTGAAAACTCCTGAGGGGATCACGGACGGACAGCAGCGCAGCAAGCTGGACTACCTGGCGGCCCTCAACAGGTTTTATGCAGCCGACAAGGCCGAGGATACGGAACTGGAGGCCCGTTTGAATTCCTATGAGCTGGCCTACCGGATGCAGTCGGCAGCTCCCGAGGCCCTCGAATTGAGCCGGGAATCCGAGGCAACCCGGAGGCTCTACGGCCTGGACGATGAAGTGACGGCCACCTTTGGCCGCAACTGCCTGCTGGCCCGTCGATTGGTGGAGAGACGGGTGAGATTCGTTCAGTGCTACTCGGGCAGCGGTCAAGGCTGGGACGCCCACGAAGACCTGGAAGGCAACCACTCCAAGATGACCCGGTCCACCGACAAGCCCATTGCTGGACTGATGGCTGACCTGAAGGCCCGCGGCTTGCTCGAGGAAACGCTGGTGGTATGGGGAGGTGAGTTCGGGCGGACTCCTTTCAACGAAAGGGGCAATGGTCGAGATCACAACCCCTGGGGATTCACCGTCTGGATGGCCGGCGCCGGAATCAAGGGCGGCCAGGCGATAGGAAGCACGGACGAAATCGGGCTTCGGGCGGCTGAGCGACCGTGTCATATCCACGACATTCACGCCACCATCCTGCATGCCCTGGGCCTGAACCATCTCAACCTGACCTATCTGCACAACGGCAGGGCGGAGCGAGCCACCATCAACGGCGGCGAAGTGATCGAAGAGGCTTTCGCCTGAGGGGAAGTGCAGGTCAGGTCCTACCGCCCCGACACTCTTCGCAGGGGCAAATCTCCCGCAAATAGGAATAGGAGTAGATTCCGTCGGCATGCCCGTCATTCCACTGGAACTGGATGGCATAGTGGCCGATGGGAGTGGCTCCGGTGGCAGCGATAGGCCCCTTGCCGAGGATCGGAAAGGGATCGGGCTCGGTCTTGACCACGGGGGGAGTGTCGCGGCAGATGGCGCAGGGGCATCGCCGGCGGAGGTAGGCGTAGGAGTAGGTGGCGGCATGCCCGTCGCTCCACCTGACGGCCACGCCGCCGGGTGCCGAGAGCTTGATGGAAACAGGAACCACTGTCAGACCTCGATGGTCGGAGTCTGAACGGCGGCGTGATTGGCGATGCTGACCTGTGCGGCTACCCCGCTGGCCACGGCTTGGAAGGCTTCACGGCAGGAGCTGCGACCCAGTACGGTGGGCTCGCCGCTGTCGCTGGCAAGCCGGATCTCGCTGCTCAGGGGGATCTCACCCAGGAAGGGGAAACCCATCTCGCGACTGGCCTTGCTGGCGCCTCCGTGACCGAAGATGTCGTCCCGGCGCTCGCAGTGGGCGCAGGTGTAGTAGCTCATATTTTCCACCACTCCCAGGATGGGCGTATTGAGCTTTTTGAACATGGCGATGGCCTTGGAGGCCACGCTGAGGGCAAGGTCCTGAGGCGTGGAGACGATGACGGCGCCCGTCAGGGGGATGGTCTGACACAGACTGAGCTGGACATCCCCGGTTCCGGGCGGCAAGTCGATCACCAGGTAGTCCAGATCCCCCCATTCCACCTCTCCCAGAAACTGGTGGATCATCTTGTGCAGCATGGGACCTCTCCAGATGACCGCCTCGTTCTTGGGAAGGAAATAGCCCATGGAAATCATCTTGACCCTGTGAACCACCGGGGGGACGATCCGGTTCCCGACCACTTGGGGTGTCTTCGAGGAACCCATCAGGGTGGGGATGCTGGGGCCGTAGACATCGGCGTCCATCAATCCCACTCGGGCTCCGCATTCCATCAGCGCGGCAGCCAGGTTGGCAGCGACGGTGGATTTTCCCACACCGCCTTTACCGCTGGCCACCGCGATAGTGTTGCTGACGCCCGGTATCAGGGTTCGGCTTTGGGAACCCTGCCGGCGGGTCACCTTGAAACTCATTTCCACCGAGACCGAGCTGACGCCCTTCAGCGATCCGACCAGGTGCTCGGCTTCGGCCTTGATCCTGTCCTTGACCGGGCAGGCAGGATTAGCCAACTCGATGGTGAAGGCAACCCGGGATCCCTTGATGTTGAGATCCCTCACGAAATTCAGCCCAACGATGTCTTCCTTCAGGTCCGGGTCCTGGATGGTCTTGAGGGCTTGGAGCACCTGTTGCGGACTGACGCCGGCGTTTTTCTCGAATAAAGCCATTTCATCCCTTTCATTGCCCTGCCGGAAAGGCGGGCATGGGCAGTGTGGGGCTGCCCCCTGCGGTCAACGTCCGATAGTTTAGATGACTTGACCGAAGGGGAAAAGAGTTATCGGCGAAGGGGATCGACCAAGAGTGCAAATGCGAAAAGAGTTATCCACGAAGGAGACCGACGAACCACGAATAGACACGAATGAACACCAATGAACGGATTGATGAGTTGAGCTTTTTGCAAAGTTCGCAGCGGGGCAGGTCATCTTGCCGGCA
>JAPOZE010000678.1:5538-12876 GCA_026706225.1 Acidobacteriota bacterium | reverse complement strand
TGCACCGAGGACTACGTGATTCAGTCCATGCCCGACGTCAGTCCTCCCAAGTGGCACCTGGGTCACACCACCTGGTTCTTCGAGCGCATGATCCTGGAGGAATTTGCCGACAACTATCGGGCCTGTCATCCCCGCTATTACTTCGTCTTCAACTCCTACTACCAGAGCTTCGGGGAGCGCGTGGCCCGGGACATTCGAGGGACCCTGTCCCGGCCGACGGTGGAGGAGGTCTTTGCCTACCGCACCGAGGTCGACGAGAAGCTGGTGGGCTTGATCGGTGGGCTGGAGCAGGGTCGTTTTGCCGAGTTCGCGGACTTGAGGGGCTGGACTCGGGGCGTTTTGCCGAGTTTGCTGATGTGGTCGAGCTGGGGCTGCACCACGAACAGCAGCACCAGGAGTTGCTGGTAACCGATGTCAAGCACATCCTGGCCAGCAATCCCTTGAGGCCGACCTATCGGGCCTGTGACGGGGATGGAACCCGACGCGCCCCCGAGCCCTCCCCGCCAACATTTCACGAGTTCGAAGCCGGGATGTTCGAGATGGGGGCTCCCGACCGGGGATTCGCCTGGGACAACGAGCGGCCCCGTCACAAGACCTGGCTTTCCGACTACGGGCTGATGGATCGCCCGGTGACTTGCGGGGAGTATCTCGAATTCATGAAAGACGGCGGCTACCGGGAGCCTTTGCTGTGGCTCTCCGATGGCTGGGACGCCGTCAGCGAGAACGGATGGCGGTCGCCCCTTTACTGGGACCGGCGGGGCGGCGATTGGGAGATCGTCACCCTCAGAGGATCCCGTCCCCTGGATCTGGCAGAGCCGGTGGCCCACGTCAGCTTCTATGAAGCAGACGCCTATGCCCGTTGGGAGGATAGGCGCCTGCCGACCGAGGCGGAATGGGAAAGGGCCGCCCGGCAGCATGGGGGTTCGCAGCAGGGAAACTTTCTGGAGAACGGCCGCTTCCATCCGGCGCCCTGTGGGTGCGGGTCAGGGAAGGAGCAGCCGAAGGTGCGCCAACTGTTCGGGGACGTCTGGGAATGGACGGGAAGCGCTTACCTGCCCTACCCCGGATACCGGCAGGATCGGGGGCCGCTCGGCGAGTACAACGGAAAATTCATGAGCAACCAGATGGTGCTCAGAGGCGGGTCCTGCGCCACGCCCAGGAGCCACATTCGCCCGAGCTACCGCAACTTCTTTCAGTGCGACAAGCGCTGGCAGTTCACGGGGATTCGACTGGCGAAGGACCTGGATTGAGGGAGAAGATAATGTCGGCTAACGTCAAGATCCTGGGCGCGAAGGACTACGCCGACTCCTTCGACGAGCGGGACGCCTTTGCCCTGGACGTGCTGTCGGGCCTCTCGGCGGCGCGCAAGTCCATCCCCTCCAAGTATTTCTACGATCGGCAGGGCAGCGAGCTGTTCCGCCGGATCACCCGATTGCCGGAATATTACCTGACCGGGTGCGAGCTGGAGATTCTGGAGAGCCAGTGGGAGAGGATCGCCGCCTGTGTGGCGGGTCATCCCTTCAACCTGGTGGAGCTTGGCCCGGGACTCAGCCGGAAGACCACGCTCTTCCTGGAACGGTTTACGCAAGCCGGACTGGATTTTCAGTACGTGCCCATCGACATCTCGGCATCCTCCATGGATGGGCTGGTCGGCACGGTCGAGGCCCGGTTCCCCGACTTGAACACCCGGGGGCTGGTAGGGGACTACTTTCATGGCCTGAAGTGGTTGAACCATCGCTACAGGCGGCGCAACCTGGTGCTGTTCCTAGGGTCTTCCATCGGCAATTTCACCCGGGAGGAGTCCTGCTTCTTTCTGAGCGGCGCCTGGAAGTGCCTGAATCACAACGATCTGATGCTGATAGGCTTCGACCTCAAGAAGGACATTGACGTCCTGCTCCGGGCCTACAACGACTCGCTGGGGTTGACCAGCCGCTTCAACCTGAATCTGCTGGAGCGTATCAACCGCGAGTTGGGAGGGTGCTTCGATGGGGCCAAGTTTCGCCACTTCGGCACCTACGATGCCTTCTCCAGCTCCATGGAGAGCTACCTGGTCAGCCAGGAGCGGCAGTCGGTCTTCATCGAGCAGATCGGCCGCTCCTTCGCCTTTGAAGCCTGGGAGCCGATCCACACCGAGCATTCCTGCAAGTACTCGATTTCGGATATCGAATGGTTCGCCCGCCAGTCCGGGTTCAAGGTCCGGGAACACCTGTTCGACTCCTGCCGTTTCTTCGCCGATTCCATCTGGAGCGTGGACAAGGCGGAATCGGTTCGGCCGGGCGCAGAGGGGGAAGCCATGGCCCAGCCTCTCGGTTCCCAAGGCCGATGGTGAGTCCCCAAGGGTAGTGTGGCAAGGGCGACAGCCAGGTGCGGCAGCAGGTAGCTCGATCGAACCGTTCGGAAACGGGGGCGCAGGCTCATGAGCCGGAGTGGAACCGTTACCCTCAAGGACGGCAGGCAGATGGAGGTGGTCCAGCACACCTATCCCATCGCGCCTGGCGACCGCATGGGCATTATCGAGCTTCTCCAGCAGGAGTGGGCCCGGACCGACGTGGACTGGCTTCAGTCCATGCGAGGCGCTTACAGTCAGAACTTGCGAACCCGGGTGGCTCTGGCAAGGGTTGGAGGCGATGCAGTGGGCACGGCTTCGATCGCCTTTGCCTGCGAGCGCCCTCATATCGGGGTGGTGGAGGACGTGATGACCCGCCAGGACTTCCGGGGGTTGGGCATTGCCGCTACCCTGACCGAGGGGCTGGTTCAGCAGGCCTGGGAAGCAGGATGCCGGGTCGTCTACCTGGGCAATTCGCCGCGCCAGGTTTCTGTGTACGAGAAGATCGGGTTCCGGCGACTGTTCGGGGCTGTCATGCGCAGGCCGGCTCCAGGTGAAACCGAGCCCGAAAAGGATTTCTTCGCTCCCGGACAGCAGACCTTCGTCCGCCCGGCCAACTGGGGCGACCTGCCCGGGGTCGCCTGCCTGATGGCCCAACCGATGGAGAGTCTCTGCCTGGACTTCCTTCGCGGCCTGGTGTCTCCGCGGTATGCGCAGCCCCTCCGCTGCGTGTCGAACTTCACCTCGCTCTGGTACGGGGTGGAAGCCCTGGGCGGCTCGATGCTCACCCTGGAGGGAGAGGGTCCCCACCGGGTGCTGGGACTGGGCTCCCTCACCCCCGGGTCGGCTCCCTTGCGAGGCCACAGCGCCGTAATCGACGCCCTGGCCCATGACAACTATCCCCAGGGTGTGAAGCACCTGCTGGCCGGGTTGGTGGAAACCGCCCGACAGAAAGGCATTGCGATGCTTCAGGGCTACGCTGCCGCCACCGACAGCGGCAAAGTCGAGCATTTCCGGTCTGTCGGCCTGACACCGGTGGCGACGATGCCGGAGGCGATTCGACTCAACGGCCGCCCGGTGGATGTAACCCTGCTTCAGGGCCGCCTTTAAGGCAGTGGAGAGTGGAGAGTGAAGGGTGAAGGATGAAGTTTGAAGGATGAAGTGTGAAGGGTGGTTGGCCGAGGGCATCGGGAACGGGCAAGCGCATGATGAACTGCCTGCGCTTACCTGAAACAAACGCGAGTGAACCACAAAGGCCAAAAAAGAAATCCACGAAGACACACGAAGAACGACGAAGGGCCACGAAGAAAATCGGCAAGAGGTTTATCCCTATTCGTGTCCATTTGTGGTTCGTCTTCAAATTCGATCGACAGTTTCTTCCTCGAATGATCTGTCCGGTAGGGCGGGGGCGGTACTTACATGAAGGACTGTGCCGCGACCGATAAGAGGCTTTGCGTGTCGATCAAATAACTATCCACTAATCACTATCCACTATTCACTTGTCACTTCGCCGCGCCGCCGTCGCACACGACGGAACGGATCATACAGAGCGAAACCGGGGTTTCAGTCTCGATGGTCCCCATGACGGAACGTATTGAGGACGTCGATCAGCTCGAGGACCTGCTGAGTGAACCGAGCGCCGAGGTCGTCAGCAGCCTGGGCCGGCTTTCCGGGGATATCATGGTCCTGGGGGCGGGGGGGAAGATGGGTCCCACCCTGGCCCGCATGGCCAGCCGGGCCCTGGAAGCGGGCTCGAGTCGCGGAAGGGTGATTGCCGTCTCCCGCTTCTCCAACCGGAGAGAGCGGGAACGGCTGGAATCGCAGGGGGTTGAGACCATCGGCTGCGACCTGCTGGACCCGCGGGCGCTGGAGGAGCTGCCCGAAGTTCCCACCGTGATCTACATGGTCGGCATGAAGTTCGGCTCCACCGGCAACGAGGCCCGCACCTGGGCGGTCAACGCCTACCTGCCGGCAATGGTCTGCCGGCGGTTCAGCCGGAGCCGGATCGTGGCCTTCTCCACCGGCAACGTCTACCCCATGACCCCGGTCTCCGGCGGCGGCTCCAGCGAGGAGGATCCGCCCGCGCCGGAAGGCGAATATGCCATGAGCTGCCTGGGCAGGGAGAGGATGTTCGAGTATTTCAGCCGGACCCGGGGGACCCGGGTGGCGCTGCTGCGGCTCAACTATGCCTGTGAGCTGCGCTATGGAGTCCTGGTCGACCTGGCCCGCAAGGTCTGGGAGCGGCGGCCCATCGACCTGACCATGGGCCATGTGAACGTGATCTGGCAGGGTGACGCCAACGCCATGGCCCTGCGGGCCGTCCAGCACTGCGCCGCCCCGCCCTTCCTTGTGAACATCGCCGGACCCGAGCGCCTGTCGGTTCGCCGCATCTGCCGGGAGTTGGGCCGGCTGATGAACCGCCCTCTCAACCTGGTGGGAGAGGAAGCCGCCGACGCCCTGCTGAGCGACGGGCGCCGCGGCCATGAGCGGCTGGGCAGGCCCCGGGTGGCCATTGAATGGCTTTTGGGCTGGATTGCCGACTGGGTGATGCGCGGCGGCCCCAGCCTGGGCAAGCCCACCCATTTCCAGGTGCGCGACGGCCGATTCTAGGCGGCGGCGCGACTTTCAGGAGGTAGCCGTGTTGAGTCAACCCTTGCATTCCCTGCTTTCCAGGGGAGTGGTCATCCCCGCCCATCCCCTGGCCCTGACGGCCGGCCGCAAGCTGGACGAGCGGCGGCAGCGGGCCCTGTCCCGCTATTACATCGCGGCCGGCTCGGGAGGCCTGGCCCTGGGCGTTCACATGACCCAGTTTGCCATCCGGGATCCCCGGCATGACCTGTTTCGGCCCGTCCTGGAGTTGACCCGGGAAGAGATGGACCGGGCCGACGCCAACCGGCCGGAACCCCTGCTGAGGATCGCCGGCATCTGCGGCCCCACCGCTCAGGCGGTGGCCGAGGCGGGACTGATTCAGGAGCTGGGGTACCATGCCGGCCTTCTGAACCTGGCCGCTCTGAGCGAGGCCGACGACCAGGAGCTGCTGGACCACTGCCGGGAGGTGACCCGGGTCACCCCGGTGTTCGGCTTCTACCTGCAGTCGACCATCGGCGGCCGGGAGTTGTCCTACGGGTTCTGGCGCCGCTTCGTGGAGCTTCCGGAGGTGGTCGCCATCAAGCTGGCGCCCTTCAACCGCTACCACACCCTGGAGGTGCTGCGGGCCGTGGCCGAGGCGGGACGGGAGGACATCGCCCTCTATACCGGGAACGACGACAACATCGTGATGGACCTGATCACCCCCCACCGCTTCCGGGTCGGGGAGCGGGAGGTGGAGCTGCGGATTGTCGGGGGCCTGCTGGGGCACTGGGCCGTGTGGACCCGGCGTGCGGTCGAGATCCTGGAGGAGTGCCACGGCTACCGCAACGGCGACGGGACGCTGCCGGAATCGGTGCTGAGGTTGGCCATCGAGGTGACCGACAGCAACGCGGCCTTTTTCGACGCCGCCAACGATTTTCGGGGCTGCGTCCCGGGGTTGCACGAAGTGCTGCGCCGCCAGGGCCTGCTGGAGGGCACCTGGTGCCTGGATCCGGAAGAAACCCTGGGACCGGGGCAACTGGAGGAGATCGACCGCGTCTACCGGGCCTATCCCCATCTCAACGACGACGAATATGTGCAGGAGCACCGGGACGAGTGGCTCCGTTAAAGTCAGGCCCGCATTTCTCACCAGGTCGCTGGATTCAACTGAAGAGTGGGGATCCCTGCATGGAACCCGGCAGGTCGTAGCCGCCGAGCCGGAGCAGTGTCGGCGCCATGTCCAGCAGGTGGGCTCCCTGAACTTCTCCGCGCCGCGAGAGTCCGGGGGCGTTGAGGATGAAGGCGCCGTGCTGGGCGTGGTTGCAGCCGTCGGGGCCGGTGTCGTTCTCCTGCAGGTGCAGTTGCGGCCGTCCCACCGATCCGATGGAGCGCCAGGCCAGTCCCCCGAAGTGGGCGATGAGGTCGGGGGCCACCCTGCGGACCGAGCGATACACCTGTTCGGGCTTGAAGACTTGGGTGCCCATGGGACGGCCCAGGTCGTCCGGGGTGGCCTCCAGCCTGGCTGCTACCTCGTTGCGGAAGGGCTCGTAGTCCTCCGGGGCAATGATTCCGCGGGGCTCCCGGCCCTTGACGTTCAGGAAGACCCTGGCGTAGTACCCTCCCTCGCTCCAGACCCGGGTCCGATCCCAGTCGACCGCCAGTTGGCCGAAGGGCGTGGCCTCCCCGGGATAGCGATTCAGCACCAGCCAGCCCTGGCGAATGAGCCATTCGTTGACGCAGAAACCGCCGTCCAGGGGCTTGGCTCCGTGGTCCGAGACCACCAGGATGACCGTCTCCTCGTCCAGCAGCTCCAGCAACTCCCCTACCTTGCCGTCCAGCAGCCGATAGTAGTCGCCGACCACCTCCCGGTAGGGGTTGCCCGCCTCGAAGAGCCGATGGCGGGGGTCGTGATACTGCCAGAAGCCGTGCTGGATCCGGTCCAGGCCGATCTCCACGAACTGGAAGTAGTCCCACCTGGAGTGGCGCAGGAAGTGGCCGACCACCTCGAAGTGGGCGTGGGTCATGGCGTCGATCTGCTGCTTCAACCAGTCCTTGCGATGGGTGCGAAAGCCGCCTACGTCGACCGGGTAGTTCCCGACCAGTTGGGAGATCCGCTCCTGGATGAGGGCCGGATGGGTGTAGGGGCTGCGGGCGGTGTCGGGAGTCAGGAAACACCCGATGCAGATGCCGTCCACCCGCCTGGGCGGATAGGACGGGGGCACGCCGATGATGTTGGAGCGGCCGCCCTGCCGGGACACCTGGTCCCAGATGGCCGGCTCCAGGATGGATCGGGCGTTGGCAAAGCGGAGGCCGTCATAGGAATGGTCCGCCCGGTTGCGGAAGCCGTACACGCCCAGCGATCCGGGATCCTGGCTGGTGGCCATGCACATCCAGGCGGGAACGGTGATGGGGGGGATCACGCTCTCCAGCCTGCCGTAGCAGCC
>JAPOZE010000678.1:0-4881 GCA_026706225.1 Acidobacteriota bacterium | reverse complement strand
TCAAGTAAATCAGGTTGGCCAGCAGCATGCGGGACAGAGCCGACCACTGGATGCCGAGGCTGTGCTGAAAGAGACGGAACTCCAGCAGGTGGGCCGCCATCCGCCGGCGCAGCCTCCCGATGGCCTCCTGGTTGGAGGTGAGACGGAAAACCAGCAGAAACAGGAGGCCCAGGGCGGCCGACAGCAGCAGCAGGGAGGTCGAGGGCGAAAGCCCCTGCAAGGGCGCCATCACCAGGTCGGTCGCCAGGCTCAATGTGCGGTTGAACAGCTCCATGGTCGGTCGGGTTGAGGTTGGGCTCTCGATCGAGCCGGGCCGGCAGGAGTCGGACTATTCAATATAGCCGAGCCCCTTCAAGCGGTTGGCGATCTCCTCTTCATCTGCCGCGGACTCGCTCCCGGTTCCTTCCATTGCCCTCAACTCCCTTTCCAGGACGTGGGTGATGAACTCCTCGACCGAGCTGTAGCCGAGCTGTTCCGCCTGCTTGCGGCATCGGCTCAGCAACTGGCCGTCCAGCTTGATCCTGCTGCCAAACATGAAATTCTCTCCGTGGTTTGGGGGAGGACCGGGCCGGCCGCCTCCGGAAGATCAGATCAGGGGACGTCCCTTCATGTGGGCCGGCTGCTCCACGCCCAGCGCATTGAGCACAGTGGGGGCGATATCGGTCAGCCCGGGATTCTCCCTCTGGATCTTTCGATTGCTGAAGAGGACGCCGGGGACCAGGGCCGGGTCCACGCAGTGGTCGCCGCTCCAGCGCCGGGTGTTGTCCTCGAACTGAGACCGGGTGACCCGTCCCGTGGCGCCGGCCCACGAGGTCCGATAGCCGGCATTGTATCCTACCAGCAGGTCGGGGGCGTCATAGGTGTATGGGCCGGTAAAGGCACTTTCGGTCTCAACCACCCTGCGAATGGCGGTTTGGCCCGTCTCGGGATCGACCAGGCCGGTCAGCTTTCGGGAGATTTCGTTTCTCAAGGCCGCCAGCGGGGCTCCCTCCTCCACGATTCCCTTGGCTTCGCGCCCCTTTCGGTTGATGAACACCCCGGTCAACCCCAGGGCAAAGGCCCGGGTTCGCTCCCAGTCGACGCCCTGCAGCCAATCGCCGCTCTCGAAGAGCCCCTCCTCGAGGAAGAGATAGCCGTTGTCGCGCAGCCAGGCGTTCAGATTGAGACCCCGCTTGAACTGGGTGAACCCGTGGTCGGAGATGACCAGCAGCAGGGTCTTGTCGTCGATGACCTGGAGCAGCCGCCCCAACAGGCGATCCATTCGAATGTAGAGGTCCCGGATCACGTTCCGGTATTTCTCGGTTTCCTTGCCGCGGTTGGAGGGGTGATCGGGGTCCAGGCACCTGAAGAACATGTGCTGAACTCGATCGGTGGTGTCGAAGACGCAGGCGCAGGCTCCTTTGGGGGTGCGCTCCAGGACCTTGAAGAACATCTTCTCCCGCTCTTCGTACAGCAGGTAGGCCTGCTTGAGGAAGGCCTCTTCGTCGATCGCCCCCTCGTTGAGAGCCCAGGTGTCTTCCGCCAGCCCCAGGGAGCCGTAGGGCCCGATCAGCTTGGCCAGGTAGACGGAGTAGATGAAGGGGTGCGAGATCGGCAGGCTGGGGTGTTCGGGATCGATGTGAACCGGGGAGACGTAGAGCTCGAAGTGGGGCGAGGTCCGATTCAGGTGGAAGAGGCAGATCCCGTGGATCTTCATGCCCAGCCCGGGCCGAAAGACCACCCGAATCCAGGGAGAGTAGCTGCCCGGTTCCAGCTCGAACTCCTGGCCCGAGACGGTGATGCGAACCCGGTCCCGGGAGGGATCCAGCCGGATTTCCATGGGCAGGGTCAACTCTCCCCCGTCGCGAATCAGCGGGTTCTCTGGCCCGTGGAGCGCGGTCCGGATCCGGTTGTGGCTGAGGGAGACCCGGTACCGTGTCCCTCCGACCGCTGATCCGGAGGGATCGCCGTCGCTGGTGTAGAGCGAGAAGGTTCCCTGGGAGCCTTTCAGGTCGGGAGTGCACATGCCCGAGAGCAGCACTCCGTGGAACTTCTCCGGCGGGAAGGTGACCGGTACCCGAATGATGGAGCTGAAGATGCCCCGTTCACCCAGAATCTTCCAGAAGGGCTTGCTCTTCTGTTTCAGGCTGGCCCGAGGCTTCCCCAGGGGAATCAGGTATTTGCCGACCGAGAACACCCGGGAGGCGGCGCTGATCTGGGCCGAGGACAGGATGGGGGCGTAGGTGCAGGGGTCCCGGGTGAGGAAGTCATAGATGTTGTGGTAGGAGGCGTCCACTCCGGTGGAGAAGGAGGACCAGGCCACCGGGGAAATGGCCGGCTCGCTGGTGGCCAGTGGGGTGAAGTCGCCCCGCTCCTTCAGCCTCCGGAAGTTGGGCAGAAGGCCTTCCTTCATGAAGCCCTCGGCCAGCTTGGGATCCATGCCGTCGAAACCCACCACCACCACCCGGGAAAAGTCGGTCTTCTGCCGGCCCTTTCCACCGCGTTTGAAAAAAAGGCCCGCCAGGAGCCGCAGGGGCCAGGAGAGAAGGGAGAAGCCCGCCAGCAGGACGGCCAGCAGCAGCACCAGAAAGGAGGAAACGAAGGCGAAACCGGCCCCGGGTCCGATGTAGGCCTGCAGGGTCAGGGGGCAGGCGATCCCCAGGATCAGGGCCCAGGCGATGGTCGGCCACAGGGATTTGGGTTTCCGGGTCATTGTAGAAAAGCCGCTGCCTCCCCTCTCGGAGACAGGGCATAATACATCAACCCCCTTGGGTCCCATCGATTTTGGGGTCCGGGAACACCGGCCACGGGCGCCTACGGTTCGGTTGGGAGGCCGCTTCCCCAATCCGTCACCGCCCCGGGACGGCTCCAGGAGAGTTCATACGGATGAAGCTTGCGGTCCTGACGATCTGTCTCATTCTGACAGGCATCAACCTGCTGGCCTGGGGACTCTCGGGCGGGCAGGTCGCTATCGACCTGCGAACCGGGCTGGCGGCCCTCTGCCTGAACAGCTACTTCTTCCTCTTTCTGCTCTTGGGTTACGCACCGCTTCAAAAGGCTCTCGGGGACTGGTTTGGAAGGAGCGTCGGCCGGACCCTGGTGGCTGTGCCCGTTCTCTGGGTTCCCTACTCCATTTACGGCGTGGCCACCGACAACCTGCGAGCCCTGCCGCGTCTCACGTTGGCGCTTTACCTGTTGGTCCCTATTCTGATCGTCCTGTTAACCCGAAGACTTTCCAATCGGTTGCACTGGCAGGAGTGGCTGGTGGCCCTGGTGCTATGGCTGCCCCTGGACTTCGGCCTGATGAAGGGAGTCTGGACTTGGCCCGAAGGAGGCTTGGCCTATGGAATGAGCGCGCTGGTCGGAACCTGCCTGGGTGTTTTCTGCGTGGTCTGCCTGCAGGGCCTGGATGGGGTGGGCTATCGGTGGCGCTGGCGGGCGGTGGATTGGCGGGTGGCCGCGGGGTATTTCGCGCTGTACGCCCCGATTGCCATCGGGCTGGGCCTTCTGACCGGGTTCCTGCAACCTGCCGAGAAACTTGCCTCTGCCGGCGCCCTCCTGCCGATGGCGCTGGGAATTTTCATTTTCATCGGCATTCCCGAGGAGCTGCTGTTCCGAGGCATCATTCAGAACCTGCTGGAAAAAGCGATCGGCCGCCCCACTGTGGCCCTGGGAGTGGCGTCGCTCATCTTCGGCGCCGCCCATCTCAACAACGGCCCCAGCCCCGACTGGCGCTACTTCCTGCTGGCCACCCTGGCCGGACTGGTTTACGGCCGGGCCTACGCCAGCACCCGCAACCTGATGGCCCCGGCCCTGCTCCACACCCTGGTCGACGTCGCCTGGCGAGGTTTTTTCCGGTGATGGGGGGCTGGATTGCTCGGGACGCCGAATGACCTGGAGTCGAGGAAAACACTACGGGAACAGGCATATCTAAGGGTTGGTGACTAGGGCGTTGCGTATGTCATGATCGGACGCTCGTTTCGGGCTGGTGTCGAACGTCGTAGTTACCGGCCTCGTATCTCGTCTACGTAGTCATTTGTTCTACCGACCCCAGCAAGGATTCCATATATGCGATCCACGGGATGTCTCGCGACAGTGTGCTTCCGGATGAGCAGGCCGTCCTGGGTAGGAGTGATCACCACATCGACGTTTGGATTAAATCCAAAGCGGTCTCTGAGTCGCTTGGGAATGGTGACCTGCCCTCGATTGGAGATTCTCATAGTGCCCGGATATGGATTCCTGCTTCAGGGAACCTTTCTGATCAAGTACGAGTCAACACCTGGAAAAGAGCTGAAGCGCGCGCTCCATCGCCGAGTTATCCATTGTGCCGAGCTCGAAGTGGAAAACGGTCAGGATGGCGAATGGTCTCCAATCCAAGGTCGACGTCCAACTCGGGCCAATAGAAGTGACCTGGAGTTGGTTCGCTCACCTCCAGAATTTTCCCCACGGAAGCATCTTTGAACCATGGAAAGTCCTTGTAGGAAAGGAATAGCTCTTCTTGGCCAGCGAGCAGCCAGATGCCGTGCGCAGAGATGTTTGTGACCTCAACTTCCGAAGTGCTGATGCCACGCGGCTCGAAACTCATTTTGATTTTTCCTCACAATATTTTCTGCTTCCTTCAATTGATCACGCGACAATCCATAGTTTCTCGCGAGTTCAATCTAAGGTTCCAATCAAAATTTGGCCTCACCTTCCGAGCGGACAACGTGAATATGCACCCGCGGCTCCTCTCGTGAGAAGAAAAAGAATCGAAATCCTTGTTCTCTGTGAATAGTGGGAGCCATAGGAGGTATCTTTTTTGCTATGCATAATGCCCCAAGCTACCTGCTGCTGCATAAGGAAATCATACCGGAGCGGACGCCGAATCCTTTAGGTTCCAGATCCGTGTTGGCTTCTCATGTG
>JAPOZE010000584.1 GCA_026706225.1 Acidobacteriota bacterium | reverse complement strand
GTGGTTTTATCCCGGCATGAAGCACACCATCCGCCTGGACGAGATCGTGTGGGGCGGGGTGGAGGTGGACGGCATTCCCCCTCTGGAGCATCCCAGGTTCATCGAGGCCGGCGAGGCCGAGTACCTGGAGGGGACCGACGTGATTTTCGGGGTATATCTCAACGGGGAAGCCAAAGCCTATCCCAAGCGCATCCTGGCCTGGCACGAGCTGTTCAACGACACCGTGGGCGGCATGGAGGTGACCTGCGCCTACTGTACCCTGTGCGGGTCAGCCGTTCTCTACGACCAGCGGGTCGGCAAGCGGCAGTTCGATTTCGGGACCAGCGGCTTTCTCTTCCGCTCCAACAAGCTCATGTACGACCGCCAGACCCGCTCCCTCTGGTCGGCCCTGGAAGGGGTCCCCGTCACCGGCAAGCTGGTGGGGTCGAAACTGAAGCTGAAACGGCTTCCCATCGTGACCACCACCTGGAGCGCCTGGAGAAAAAGCCACCCCCGAACCCGGGTGCTCTCCCTGGAAACCGGCCACCGGCGGGATTATGGCGAGGGCGTGGCCTACCGCGCCTATTTCGCGACTCAGGAACTGATGTTTCCGGTCCGCTACCGGGACCCGCGCCTTTCCAACAAACAGGAGGTGGTGGCCCTGCTGCTGGAGGGAGAGGCGGTGGCCTATGACACCGCCTTCCTGGACAAGAACCCGCTCTACCAGGATCGGGTCGGCTCGCAGTCGGTGGTTATCCTGACCGACCGGTCGGGAGCCAACCGGGTCTACGACGCCGCCGGAGTAACCTTCACCCGCTGGAACCGCAAGGCCAGGCTGACCGACAGCCGCAGGCAGTCCTGGAAAGTCAGCGAGGAGGCCCTGACCAACAAAGCGGGGGAGAAGCGCTTGCGGCTTCCCGCCCATCGAGCCTTCTGGTTCGGCTGGCACAACCAGTTCCCCAACTCCCGCCTGGTGCGTTGATCGAGTAATCAGGGAGCCGGTTGCCGGTCGATCTGCTCCATCAAATCTGCCGCCTTGGCTTCATCCAGGTCTCTCAGCTTGCCGTACTGCTCCAGGGCCAAGGCCCGTTCCCCAACGGCCAGATGGGCCAGCCCGAGATAAAGGCGCGCCTCGGCGTTGCCAGGCTGAAAACGAAGAACCTGCCTGAAGGCGGGGATGGCTTGGCGCGGCTGTCCCAACTGGGCATGGGCTTCCCCAATGAACTGGTGCAGTCGGACCAGGTCGGGCTTGATGCGTGTGGCCCCTTGAAAGGCCCGGATGGCTTCCGGCAATCGCCCCGTTTGCACGTAGGCCGTTCCAAGACGAAGGCGAGCCTGCAATGAATCGGGCTGCAGGCGCACGACGTCCTCGAAGGCTTCGCTGGCTTCCCGGTGCCGGCCCAGTTGGCCGTAGGCGGCCCCCAGGTTGGACCAGGCTTCGGCAAAGTCGGGCTTGACCTCGATGGCCTTCCGAAAGGCCTCTACCGCTTGCTGGAATTCTCCCGCCTGGCCGTAAGCCAGACCCAGTTTCAGACGGGTCTGGACGTCCCCCGGATCGATGCGAACCACTTGAGCCAGGGCCGCGGCGGCCTCCCGCCATTGCCCCAATTGGCCCAGAACCAGTCCCAGGTTGGACCAGGCCTCGCCGTAGTCGGGATCGATCTTGACCGCCTGCCGAAAGGCTTCCACCGCCTCCGGCAAGCGCTCCGCCTGACCATGGGCCACCCCCAGGGCGGAGTGGGCTTCGGCATAGTCCCTTCTGAGTTCGATGGCTCTTTGAAAGGCGCGAATGGCTTCCTCGTTCCGGCCCAGCTCGTTCTGGGACAAACCCAGGTTGTAATGGGCTTCGGCGTCCTCCGGCTTTAGCGAGATGGCCTGCTGAAAGTCACTGACGGCCTGCTGGTGCCGGCCCAGCTCCGCCTGAGCCACCCCCAGCGAGCGGTAGACCCCGGGGTTGTTGGGTTCGATCTGCAAAGCACGATGAAACTCCCGGGCGGCTTCTTCCACCTGACCCTCTTGCAAGAAAATGGTTCCTGAATTGGCATGGGCTTCCGCCGAAAGAAGATCGCTGCCCACAGCCAGTCGGAAGTGTTCCAGCGCCGCCTCGACCTGTTCCCGCTCCTTCAGGATCAGGCCCAGGCCGTTGTGAGCGGCGGCGTGGCCGGGATTGAGGCGAAGGGCGTGCCGGTAGTGCTCGGCCGCCTCGTCCGGACGGCCCTGCTTCCTGAGCACCTCTCCCAACCGGAAGCGGGCCGGCGCCAGTTCGGGATCGGCTTCCAGGGCGCGTCTCAGATGGATTCCGGCTTGATCCAGGTCCCCCGATTCCACCTGCACCAGGGCCAATTGAAGGTAGGGCTCGGGACTGGTCCCCGGCCATTGGGGAAGGGCCTGCTCCAACCGGTCCACCCCCCGGGCAATATGGGCCGGAGACCGAATCTGTCCCAATCCCAGGTAAATGTCCCGTTCCGAATCGGGCAACGCATCCGGCTGGTGCAGCACCACCTCGTCGGGCTTGGGGGAGTGATCTTCCTCGAGGGGCGCCAGCAGGTCTTCCCGGGGAGGGTGGCGCCGGATGAAGTGATCGGTCATTACCACGTGAACGGCGTCCTGGGTGCGGCGCTGGGGCATATGGCAACTGGCGCAATCGCTCTCACCGGGCCGCGGATGGGCTTGGGGCGACACCTCGGCGTGGCAGTCCAGACAACGTTCCCGATAGTGCCTCACCGCCTCCTCCCCGCGGGGAGCGTGATGGGGATCGTGACAGGTGGTGCAGGTCATCCTTCCCCGGCTTTGGATGAAGCAGGGCGACCGGCGCAGGCGATAGCTGCTGCTGTCCACCTCGAACCGCTCGCTCAACCCGCCCGTCTTGGGATCGATCAGGTCGAACCGGACAGAGTAGTCCGCCAGGGGCTCGCCCGGCCGGTAGGAGTAGATCGAACGCCCGAAGCGCTGGATATGCGGTCCGGCGGTGGCCACCGGCAGGTGGCATTGCATGCAGACCTCCATTTCGCGCTCGGGTCCCAGGCGGACCGGATTGACAATGGTCCGGCGGATGTCGGCCGCATCCGCACTGGCTCCGGACACCAGCTCCAGGTGCCGGCTCCCGGGGCCGTGGCAGCGCTGGCAGTCGATCCCCGACGGCAGTTCCCGGGGGAAGCGGCTGTCGAGTCCAAGGCGGTCCGAGGGTTCCGGAAGGGGCGGATAGGCGTTGTGGCAGAACATGCAGTCATGGGTGACCTGCCGGCTGAAATCCTCATGGTCGGGCCGGTCGTAGCCGGGGCTCATGGCCCAGCGCTGCTCCTGGGTATACCAGCTCACCGGCAGTTCCCTCAGCACGCCGCCGGCGTCCAGGTTGAGATAGCTGCGGGCGTGGTTTCCCGAGCCGATGATGTGGGTGGCCTCCATCTCGAAGACGTTGTGCTCCCGCCCCTGGGCATCCAGTTGGTAGCGCCTCTGGTAAAAGCGCCCGTCGCGCTGAAGCATCCGATAGTGGCGGTTGGAGAGCTCATGGTAGTAGTGGTTGTTGACTTCGTAGTCCTCGATGACGTTCCGGGCAGAGGGGAGATAGAAGGAGCGGCCCATGGCGACTTCCTGGTAGCTGTCAAAAATGTCGGAGTGACAGGGCCGGCAGGTTTGAGGGTCGACATACTCGGCGGTGGGATCCGGCTTAGAAGCTTGAGAGACGGTTTCTTGCCCTACCAGGACAGCCCAGGCAAGTCCCAAGGCAAGAGTCCAGAATAGTCCGGCGCACCGAAACCGCCGCAAACAGCCGCAACTCCGAAGATCAGCCATTCTCAAACCAACGTTCCTCAAGAGTGGCGCATAGACCTAATCCCGGGGCGAATCGCCGGGGCTTTGCCGATCGAGCTGATCCTTCAGCATTCCCGCCCTACGGTGTGCACCCAGGCGCTTCAGATTCTCGTACTCCTGCAGCGCCGACTCCCTGTTTCCCAGCGTGAGATGGGCCATTCCCAAAAAGAACCGTGATTCGGGATCGTCGGGCCGGAGGGAGGCCGTCTTTTGAAAGGCCTCCAGGGCCTCGGGCAGCCGGCCCAGTTGAGCATAGGCCAGGCCGAGACCGGAATGACCCTCGGCATCTTCCGGCCTCAGCCGGACGGCTTCCCGGAACGCCGACAGGGCTTCTTCCAACTGTCCCAGCTCGTTGTGGGCCACCCCCAGGTTGTAATGATAGTCGGCGTCCTCGGGGTTGAGTCGGATGGCTTGGCGGAAGGCCTCGATCGCCTGTGTTGGTTGCCTTGCCCGCGCCCGAGCCAGACCCAGACTGTAGTGAGCCTTGGAGAGGTCCGGATCGAGACGAACCGCCTCGGCGAAGGCCTCCAGGGCCTGCGGTTGCCGGCCCAACCCGGACAGGGCCGTACCCCTATTGAGGTGGACCTGGGCGTTGGCCGGTTCGATGCTCAAGGCTTTCTCGAGCTCTTGAAGGGCCCGGTTCCACTCCCCTTGTTGAAGAAAGGCCGTCCCCAGGTTGGCAAATCCCTCGGCCAGAAAGGGGTTGTGCTGCACTGCCCGGCGAAAGTGGGCCATGGCCGATTCGATCCGTCCCTGTCCCCTGGCAATGAGCCCCAAACCGATTTCGGCTTCTCCATAGGCGGGATCGACTGCCAGGGCCAGCCGGTAGTGGCGGACGGCCTGGCTCCATTTCTCCTGCTCTCTCAGCAGGTCCGCCAGCCTGGTGCGGGCGGTGACCATGCCGGAATCCAGTTGCAGGGCCTGGCGCAAGCGAGCCTCGGCAGCGTCCCTTTCCCCGGCCTCCAGCAGAGCCTTGCCCCACTCGGCCAGGAATTCCGGGTGAGATGAGGTCTCCGGGCTCAAGCGGGCCTCGAGCCTGCTCAGTCCCTGCCTGAGGTGAGAGGGCGACTGGATCTGGGCCAGCCCCCAATAGATCTCCCGGTCCGCCGCCGGGAGCGCGTCCGGGTCGTTCAGAACCACTGCCCCTTCATGCGGCCTATGGTCTTCCTCGAGCGGGGCCAGCAGGTCCCGCTGGGGCGGCCGGCTGCGGATCCAGTGGTCGGTCATCACCACGTGGACGGCGTCCTCGGTCCGCCGCCTGGGCATGTGGCAAGGCACGCAATCGCTTTGAGCCGGTTGCGGATGGGCCTGGTCCGAAAGGCCGGGATGGCAGCTCATGCAGCGCTGGCGAAAATGTCGAACGGCTTCCGGTCCCCGGGGAGTTCGATGGGGATCGTGGCAGGTGGTGCAGGTCATGGCTCCCCGGCTCTCCCGGAAACAGCTCGACTGGAGCAGCCGATAGGCGGTGCTGTCGATCTCGAACCGGTCGGCCGGCCGGCCGGGATCGGGTCCCACCAGGTCGAAGTGCACGATGTAGTCATCCAGCGACTCTCCGGGACGGAAGGAATAGACCGAACGCCCGGCCCGCCGGATCCGGTCTCCCAGGTTGCCCAGCGTGGACTGCACGTGACACTGCAGGCAGACGTCCATCTGGAGCTCCGGACTCAAGCGGGCGGGATTGAGGATGGCCGCGCGGACCGCCTCCATGGCCGCCTTTCCCCCCGACAACAGGTCCACATGCCGCGAACCGGGACCGTGGCAGCGCTGGCAGTCGATGCCCGAGGGCAGCTCCCGGGGGAAACGGCTCTGCTGACCGTAGCGGTCGCTGGGCTCGGGAAGCCGCGGATAGCCGTTGTGGCAGAACATGCAGGAGTGACCGACCCGCCGGCGGAAATCGTCGTGGCCGGCATGGTCGTACCCCGGACTCATCCCCCAGCCCTTGCCCTGGGAATACCAGCTCACCGGCAGTTGCCGCAACACGCCATTCTCGGCCAGGTTCAGATAGGTCCGGGCATGGTTGCCGGAACCCATGATGTGGGTGACTTCCAGCTCGAAGACGTTCTTTTCCCTGCCCCGATCGTCCAGTTGGTAGCGTCTCTGGTAGAACTTTCCGTTGCGCTGCACCATCCGGTAGTGCCGATTGGAGGGTGCGTGAAAGAGGTGGTTGTCGGTCTTGTAGTCTTCGACGACGTTCTCGGTGGTGGGCTGGTAAAAGGAACGCCCCATGGCCACCTCTTGGTAGCTCCGGAAGATCTCGGCGTGGCAGGGCCGGCAGGTTTGCGGGTCGACGTATCGGGAATCGGAATTCGCCTTCGAAGCCTGGTAAACGGCACCTTGCCCAATCAGGACGATGCAGGCAGCCAGCAGCACTGCAAGCCCCAGCAATGCGGTAGCCGCAAACCGCGGACCACTAACCACTAGCCACTGACAACTAGCCACTGACAACTGCCTCATAGATCCAGCTTCCCGTCGGTCATCATCTTCTTCAACTTGAAGGAAGTCTTCACCTTCAGAGGGCCCTGTTGGCTGATGAATCGGGCTTCCCCGTCCCTCAGTTCCAGAGTCCGCCCCGCCTCGGTGACTCGGGGAAAGAGGAAGAGAGCCATGGGAAACCGAAGGGTTTCCGGTCCCACGAACTGCACCGGGTCGATTTTTTTGGGCTTGCGTTTCCCCGACAGGAGGAAGGTCTTCCCCTGAATCTCCTCCAAGGTGGCGCGGCGGTAGAACCTGGAGACCGGGCCGGTCACGGCGATGATGTGATGGCGGCGGGACTGCCCGTGAAGCGCCTGCATCTGTTCCTTCAGGTCCAACCCCCGGAGCTGGCGAAGGCGGCCGATGGCTTGACGGGCTCTGAGTGAGGAGTACCAGAAGACCCGATAACGTTCGGCCGCCCGCCTTTGGCCGCGGCTTTCCCCGCTGCCGTGAGACTCCCCTTGATTGATGGAGTTGCGAGGATCGTCCAGGGGATTGTCGGACCGGGAGGACAAGCGCTGTTCAATATCGCCGGACCGGGTCGGGTCGGGGGGGCCTTGGGCGTCCAGGCCGGGCCAGGCCGCTCGTTCACTTCGCAGGTCTCTCTCATAGCCGTCCCCCGAAGGGATGACAAAGAGGTGGGACTTCCCCCAGGGGGACTTTCTCAGCACCTTGCGGGCCTCCTCCCGAGTCCACTCCTGAAAGGGTTTCTTCTGCCATTGACCGTCTGCCGGCAGGACCAGCCACAATCCCAGGACCAACAGGGTCAAGGGCCTTGCAACTCCGGCACGACCCTTATTCATAACCGACACGGGCCACCTCCAACCATGACAACAGTGCCGCGATACCCCATCCCCGGCCGAGTCCCTGCCCAGCGGATCATTATGAAGAAAAACAGATGGATCTCGTCCAACGACAAGCGGCAGCCAAATGCTTGTGCAATGTTGCGCCTATTGCAAAATTCGCAGCGGAGCAGGTCATTTTGCCGACAAACGTGATGTTCCGCCTTTTTCAATATCGGGTGCGACCTGGTGAGAAATGCTGTCCAACCACAAAAAGCACAAAACTCACAAAACAAATTTTCCGAGATCGTTCTGCTTGTGTTTTTGTGCCTTTTGTGGCCATTCCCGGCAACGGTCCCGCTGCCGAATTTTGCAAACGCCTCAATTCATCGATCCGTCTATTGGTGTTCATTCGTGTTAATTCGTGGTTCGTCGTCCCCCTTCGTGGATATCTCTTTCTTGCCTGTCGATCTACGGCGAAGTCTTGCTATGGCTTGACCTTTCCGGCCGGCTGAGACACCCGCGTGACCTCTACCTTCCCTGCGCCTTCCCTGATGGAGAGCATGCGGTTGACGCCAAGATTCCGATACACCTCCTCGGTTCCCCCGGGCCAACGGATCCGCAACAATTGGATCCGGTCGGCGGCACCCAGACCAAAGTGCGCTCGCAGGTCACTGGCTCCCAGGTACCCTCCACCCCCCATCACCTGGTCGATTTGCCGGCCGGCCGCGGTCGTCACCTCGATTCTGGCCCCCACTGCGTCCCGATTGCTGGGGGATCCGACCAGGTTGAGCAGAATCCAGTTCTTGCGGCTCCCCACCTGGTTCAGGAGGAGATGGGGCGATCCGCCGCAGTTGTTGACCAGGATATCCAGGTCCCCGTCGTTGTCCAGGTCTCCAAAGCAGGAACCGCGGCCGACCCGCGGCTCCAGGCCCGCCTGCCGGGAGAAGTCCGCCTGTTCCTGGAACGTCCCCTGGCGGTTCTCCAGCAGCATGTCGGGTTGAGCGTAGCGAAAGCCGAACTGGACTTGCTCGACGTTGTCGAGGACGTGCCCGTTGACCACCAGCAGATCCTGATCCCCGTCGTTGTCAAAATCGAAAAAACCGGTCCCGAACCCCAGCAGAAACCGGTCTCCCCGGGTGACCCCGGAGGAGGCCCGTTCATCGGTGAACAGCCAGTCCTGGTGGTTGCGGTAGAGGGCGTTGGTCTCCATGTCGTAGTTGGTCACCACGATGTCCATCAGGCCGTCCCCGTCGTAGTCGGCGGCGTCGGTGCCCATTCCCGCCTCGGCGTTGGCCTCCTCGTTGTAGCCGGTGCCGGAAAGCAGGGTCATGTCTTCGAATCCGCCCAGCCGGTTGTTCCGGTAGTGGAAATTCCGGACCGTGTCGTTGGCGACGTACAGGTCCATCCAGCCGTCATCGTCGAAATCGGCCGCCACCACCCCCAGACCCTTGCCCTCCGGGTTGAGAATCCCGCTCGCTTCCGAGACGTCCCGGAAACGGCCGCCACCCAGGTTCTGGTAGAGCCGGTCGCCGACGCCATCGTAGTGGCCCGGATAACAGTAGGTCCGGATGCTCTTCAACTCGCAGAGGGGATTGGTCTCAAAGCTGGTCTCCAGGTAGTTGGTCACGTAGAGGTCCAGGTCGCCGTCATTCTCCATGTCGAAGAAGGCGGCGCTGGTGCTCCAGTCGGAACACCCGACGCCGGCCTTGGCCGTGACGTCGCTGAAGGTCCCGTCTCCGTTGTTGCGATAGAGCGCATTGGGTCCGAAATTGGTGACGTAGACGTCGCGGTCGCCGTCGTTGTCGTAATCGCCAACGGCCACCCCCATGCCGAAGGCCCCGTTTCCGCCCAACCCCGCCTTGGCGGTCACCTCCTGGAACCGGCCGTTGGCCAGGTTGCGATAGAGCGCGTGGCGAACCGGCCCGGCGGCGGTGGACTCGGGCGTAAGGCCTCCGTTGATCAGCAGAATGTCCAGCCACCCGTCGTTGTCGTAGTCGAACAGGGCGCATCCGGAGCCCACCGTCTCCACCAGGTGCTTCTGGTCGGAAGCGCCCCGCTGGTGCCGGAAATCGATGCCGGCGGCGGCCCGGCTGTCACGAAAGGGAGATGGCGGATCGAGCCAGGCCGGCAATCCGGACCCTCCCCACACCGGAGCCAGGGTTGCCGCCGCGACAATGGCCACCCCGCCCCACCACCTGAGCCCGGACCTGAAATGCGGCAACCGATCTATTGGCGGACGCTTCCCCATACGACCCTTGATCCCCTACCTTTTCCCTTGCCCCCGAGGCAGGCGGGCCTGCTGCTGGCGCTTGGCCCCCCCGCCCAGGATGAATTTCGGCGGCGTGAGCCGGTGGTACCGCCCTTCGCCCTCCACGATGCGGATGAACCGATCCGCCGGAACATCCCGGAAGACCTGGGTTTCGCCGCTGGTGGGCCAGAAGACCTCCAGCCGCCCGATTTTCGAGGCCCGGCCCAACCCGATGGTCTGGCGCAAGGGGTTGGCGCCGAAGGTGCCGCCGCTGTTGACGGTCTTGAAGATGGTTCGGGCCTTGCCCTCTTCCTCCACCTCCAGGCGAATGCGGGCGCCGATGGCGGACCGGTTGGAGCGCGTGCCCACGAGCAGGACGGCGATCCAGCGGTTGCCGAATCCCGGGTTCTCGTAGAGAGCGTCGGCATACTTGTCGCCGGCGTAGGAGCCACCCATCTGCTCGAAGATGTCCTGATCCCCATCGTGGTCGAAGTCGGCGAAAACCACGCCGTGTCCTTTCTGCAGGTGGGCAAATCCGCCGGCGATGGAGACGTCGGCGAACCGCTTCCCTTCCAGGCTGCGATACATCAGATTGGGCATCAGGTCATGGTAGTCGGGAGTGCCCGTGCCCAGATAGAAATCGAGATAGCCGTCGTTGTCCAGATCTCCGAAGTTGGAGCCCATGGGCGCGGAAGGCCGGTCGAGGTGGAGCTTGCGGCTCACCTCTTCAAAACCCCCCGCCCCGTCGCCGCGATAGAGGCGGGGCAGCTCGGTTTCAAAGGAAAGGCCCAGACTGGCGGCGGCCAGGTCGGCCACTTCGGTCATGTAGGCCGAGACGTAGAGATCCTGGACCCCGTCGTTGTCGTAGTCCCAAAACCAGGCCGGAAAGCTGGCCATGGGGCCGGTGACGCCCAGCCTGCCGGCCACGTCGGTAAAGGTTCCGTCCCGGTTGTTGCGGTAGAGCCGGTTGGGCTCCCAGAAATTGGAGACGTAGAGGTCAGGGTAGCGGTCACCGTCGTAGTCCGCCCAGATCACCCCCTTGGTCCAGCGGTTGTTGGTGACACCCGCCTGCCGGGCCACGTCCGAGAAGGAGCCGTCGCCGTTGTTGCGGAAGAGTTGGCAGGGGAAGGGCAGCCGGTCGTCTTCGACCTCCCCCAGGGGCTGGGGCAGAAAAATACCCTTGCGGGTGGATTCATTGCCGATATAGAGATCCAGATGGCCATCGTTGTCGTAATCGGCCCAGGAGGCCGTCTGGGTCGGGAAGTGCGCCTCGCCCAGTCCCGCCAGGAAGGTCACGTCGGTAAAGGTCCCGTCGCCGTTGTTTCTGAGGAGCGAATTGGGATGCCGGTCGCTGTCCCCCAGCCATCCCCCCCGCAGGACCAGCAGATCCACGTGACCGTCGTTGTCGTAGTCGGCCTGCAGCAGATTGATGCCGCCCAACAGCCCGCTCAGTCCGGCTTCCCGGGTCCGGTCGGCAAAGGAGCCGTCCCCCTTGTTGACGAAGAAGCGCATCTGCTCGGCCGGGTCCCAGGTGGAAACCACCAGGTCCAGAGTGCCGTCGTTGTTGAAGTCGTCGGCGCAGGCGCCGCCGGCCAGGTTGAAGGTGTCGAGCCCGAGATCCGCGGCGATGTTGCGGAACCTGGGAAAGGGTGCATCGGACTGGAACGTCCCGGGTGGGATGAGATAGGCCCTGGGCACGCCCTCGGGATAGCTTCCCAGAGTCATATGGGCGATGTTCAGCAGCCAGCGGGACTCCAGGTAGGCAATGGAGTCCGAGGCCGAGCGTTCCAGCACCTGGGTGAAATAGCGGATGGCCTGCCGGGACCCCTCCGGCTCGGTGTGGATGCCGCCTTCCCGGATGGGCAGGATGCAACTGTCGGGATTGGCCCGCAGGCAGCAGTTTTGGGTCTCCCCGACCCGCAGGTGAGACACCCCGAGCTGGAAGCGCAGCCGGATGGGCAGGTCGGCCCGCAACAGGTTCTCGACTTGGGGCAGCAGTTTGAAGGCTGCGCCGGATTGCTCCAGGGCGCGCTGCTCGTTGCCCAGTTGCAGCTCCTCCCGGCCCAGGTCGAAGTGGAGCCGCCAGCGGGTGACCTGGGGAAAGAACCCGGCCTTCTTGCGGCCGGCCTCCAGGGCCTCCAATTCCGCCCGCAGGTGGCGCGCCCGGAAGTCACCCAGCACGGGGTCGCGATCGGGAACGCGCTCCCTGAGTTCCTGCAACGCCTGCAGCATTTTCCGGTGGCTGGCCCGGGCCTCCTCGCCACCGGGTTCAGCCTTGAGACCGTGAAGGGTTGCCGAAAGCGCCAGCAGGAGCGCCAGAACCGCACCGGCGGCAGTGGGTGAAGAGCTGGGCCACCGCGCCCGACCGACAACCGGTTCCGATTGCAACCGCCGCCCGAGGGCCGACTTCGGTAGTCTCACCGGAGGAACTCCTCCTGCAGGATCCGCATGTCTATTACGTTCAGATTATGAGAAGAATCACCGGATGGCGTCAAGGTTGCGGGCGCCGCCCCCCGAAGGTGAGGCGAAGATGGCCGATGCATGGGATAACCCTCAGTCCGGCAATTAGGACTCAATCTACCCAGGTGACGCTTGGTTTTCTTTTTGGCCATTGGTATGAATATTTGCTACTATGACAGAAAAAAGGAGTGAGTGCGTTACCATGCCAAATGTGGAAAAAATCAGCATCGCTTTGACGGCGGAGATGGCTGCCACGGTACGGGATGCCGTGAAAAGCGGTGAGTACGTCAGCACCAGCGAAGTGGTCCGGGAAGCCTTGAGAGAGTGGAAATTGCGCCACTCGCTCCGCTGGGAGGAGATCGAGCAACTGCGAAAGTCTTGGCAGGAAGGTATCGACAGCGGCCCCGGTCGGTTCGCCAACATGGACGCCATCAAGGCAGAGGCCAGGCTCCGAAGGCCACAAAATGCGCATGCCAAGTAGGCGTGGCTATCGATCCTGATGGAAAATGCCAAAGATTCAAAGAACCGGTCTGGCCGAAACGGATCTTATAGACATCTGGCTTTATGTTTCCCAAGATAATCCCAACGCGGCAGACCGCTTGCTGGATGATATTGAGGCAACCTGCTTGCTCTTGGCCAAACACCCACAGCTTGGGGTTGCCAGACCGGAGATCGGCAATGAATGTCGACTCTTCCCCGTCGGTCGGTATCTGATCCTCTATCGAATTATTCCCCATGGCATTGAAGTGGTTCGTGTCAGCCACGGCGCCCGACGTCTCAATGCCCTCTTCCCTTAGAACCATTCCATATCATGTCTTGCTTCCTGCCCATTCGCGGTTTGTCTTGATGGACGTCCGGCCGTTTCCCCTCGAATGACCCACTGCGACGGCGCAGGATTCATGGGCTCCCGGGCTCGCACCCCCGCCGGAACATTCAAAATTCCGAAGTGTCCACTATTTTGATCCGGTTTTTCGTATTCGGAGGCGCAAGAACTTAAGTGACTCATTTCATGAGAGTTGCGGGTCGATCGGGCAACCGGTGACCACAGACGGACCAAGCCACTTCAAAATCTCGTAGATTCAGACAGGAACTGTTTGTGGAGGACACCTGCCACTTGAACCCTAAA
>JAPOZE010000157.1 GCA_026706225.1 Acidobacteriota bacterium | reverse complement strand
CTCGGGCGCCAGAAACCACCGGGCCAGCCGCCGCGACCGATCCGGGCACACGATCATGGCTCCATTGTTGACGATGAGCGGCGAGGACAACTCCAGGGCCTCGGCAACCCAGACGGCGGCGCCGTAGCGACGGCCGGTCACCAGAATCACCTCGACTCCACGGTCCCGAGCCCGGCGAAATGCCGTCACGTTTTCCGGAGGCAGCCGGCTGGAACTATCCAGGATGGTGCCGTCGATATCTGCAGCGATCCACTTGAGTGCCATCGGGTCTCCGAACTTGGCGACAGATCCGGAATCATACCACGAGGGACCCGGGGCAGCATGCAGGCCGGGGGATGGTAGATTTTGGATGGATCGTCTAGCCCCGGACGTCGATCCTGTCCTGGGTGGTGGGGTAGAAACTCAAGGTCATCACGAAGGTGCCGACGGTGGGACGGCCCAGGAAGGTGGCCGGATCGATGTTTACCCCGAAATAGAGGAATCGATCCAGGAATTGCAGACTCCGTTCATCCCGAGGCCCGCTCAAGACCGTGTAGTCGATCACCCGGCCATCCTCGCCGACCAGAGTCCTCACGGTGACCGGCTGGGTTACGAACGGCAAATCGGCGCCGAACACGACGGGCATCATTGTGAGAGACCTGGCGCGAGGCTCGGTGAACAATCCCAGGGCCGAGTCGGAGTCGCCGGAGCCCAGGCCTGCGCCGCTGAACAGGGTGCTCAGGAGGACGATAAAGGTCAAGCAGGTCAGGAAAACGCCGCTGAAGGCCGGGACGGCCAGGGGACTGGTCAGATCGCCCACTCTCTTGACCAGTCGCCTCAGAGGCTCCTTCTCTCCACGAATGGAGGCAGCCACCCGGATCCTGAACTCCAGGTCCGCCGGAGGAGGCTGGCGGTCCAGGTTTCGCATCATCTGCTGCAGTGCCCGAAACTCCTCCAACGCCCGCCGGCAGGGCGCGCAATCCGCCAGGTGACGGTCCATCTCAATCGTCTCCTGACCAGGCAAGCCATCGTCCAGATAGCTCTGAATCGCTCTGAGGGCCGTTTTGCAGGTCATTGGTCGTCTCCCTCGAGTTTGACACCTCGGAGGTCCCGGTTTCCCAAAGACACTTCCGACCCTTATTCGATCAAGCCGCGCAACCGCTGCCTGAGCTGGGACCGGGCACGCCACAAACGCGATTTCACTGTCCCCATGGAGATAGCCAGGGTTTCGGCAATCTCGTCGTAGGCAAGCCCCTCGATGTCCCTCAAGACGACGACCGCACGATACTCGGCAGGCAAGGCGTCCAGCGCTCGCTGGACTGCCTGCCCGGTCTCCCGGCTGGCGCAGACGGCTTCCGGGTCTTGTCTTCTATCGGGGACTTCCAGCAACCTGGGGCTTTCGCCGTACGAGGGCAGCGGGTTGTCCAGCGATATCGGGACGTGGTCCTTCCAGCGCTTCCACCAGCGACGCCGGTTGAGACTGGCCGAGACGGCGATCTTGTAGATCCAGGTCTTGAGACCGCATTCTCCGCGGAATCGACCGATCCCCTTGTAGATCCTGACAAAGGTCTCCTGGGTCGCTTCCGAGGCTTCCGCCGAATCTCCCAGAATCCGGTAGGCCAGGTTGTAGATGGGAGCCTGGTAGAGACGAACCAGCGTCTCGAACGCCTCCTGGGACCCAACCTGCAAGCCATCCACCAGGGCCGGCTCATTCTCCAGGAAATCCAACCCTATCTCGCAATTGAGCAAGAGTCTCTCTCCCAGCCTGCCTTGTCTTCGGGTGTTTCTTCCAAGATACCAAGCATTCGGAGTGAAAGACAAGACTCGACCCTATAGACCTCTCCGGCAGTCAATATGTTCCCGCCGAAAAGAGCTTGCCCAACAAAAATGAAAAAATTAAGATACCCAACCGCCCCAACCCCCCGTGGAAACCCGACCGTTGCCTGACCGACACCGGAAGCACCCAGCGCTCGCCCTCCTGTTGGCCGCCGGCCTTGCGCTCTCATCATTCTCCATCCGGTCAGTGGGCGATCCCCAGGGCGCCCCGCCGCCTTTGTCCAGGATTGACGGCGTCGTGCGCCAAGCCATCGACAGTGGCCGGATTCCCGGCACGGTGGTGCTGGTGGGACAAGGCGGCCGCATTCTCTTTGAAAAGGCCTATGGCCATCGCCGCCTGCAACCCCGGCCGGAGCCCATGACCCTGGGGACCCGATTCGACCTGGCCTCCCTGACCAAGGCGGTGGCCACCGCGCCCGCCGTCCTGATCCTGGTTCAGGACGGAAAAGTCAGGTTGGAGGATCCGGTTTCCAAGTATCTTCCGGACTTCGGCAGCCGCGGAAAGGAGACCGTTACCGTCCGGCAGGTGCTGACCCACTACTCCGGATTGGCCCCCTATTTCCGTCTCGAGGCAAAGGGGCCCGGAGCCGCTTCAGCGGTGATCGACAAGATCTGCGACTCCGACCTGTCAGCCACACCGGGAAGCCGCTTCATTTACAGCGATCTCGGATTCATTCTTCTGGGGAAATTGATAGAGGCTGTGAGCGGAGAACTCCTGGACCGGTTCGTTCATTCCCGGGTCTTCGCCCCGCTCAAGATGGTTGAGACGGGATTCAGCCCGCCCCCCGGTTTTTTTAATGCTACGGCGACCACCGAGAAAGGGAATGACGGGACTTTCCTTCAGGGCCGGGTCCATGATCCCCTGGCATCGACGATGGGCGGCGTTGCCGGCCATGCAGGCCTCTTCTCCAACGCCCGCGACCTTTCCCGATACTGCCGGATGCTACTGAACGAGGGATCGCTGGAGGGCGCCAGGGTGCTTCAGCCCGGGTGGGTCCGGCAAATGGTCTCCCCGCAATCGCCGCCGGGCAAACCCGACATACGAGGATTGGGGTGGGACATTCAGTCCCGTTATTCTTCGCCGAGGGGGGCGCATTTCTCGCCGCGCTCTTTCGGCCACACGGGCTTTACCGGAACTTCCCTGTGGCTGGACCCCGATATCCAGGCCTATCTGATCGTTCTGACCAGCCGTCTCCACCCTGACGGCAGGGGAGACGTCCGAGCCCTGCGCAAAGAGATCGCAACCATCGTCGGCGAGGCGCTTTCCCGTGCAAGATAAGCCTTCTCCAGGCAGGCTCTTTCCAATTGCGGTTGTGGGCCTGCTCCTTGTGGCCTGTGCGCCGGCCGCGCTCGGACAACCCCGGCCCATCCTGATTCAACCCCAGATCCGGTTTCAGCGAATGGACGGGTTTGGCGTCAGCGGTTCCAACGGCTGCGCCAGGGACATCTTCAATCTCTCCTCGGCGCAACGCCTCAGGCTCTTCGACCTGCTCTTCAGCCCCGAGGAAGCCGGCCTGAACATCCTGAGAAACGAAATCGGGTGGACCGGGGAACGCATCCCCATGACCGCCCGCCTGAGACTGACCGGCCTGACCTTTTCCTTTGGAGGCGATGAAAGGGAGAATGCTCAATTCTCGCTGCTCAGGCAGGCCAGGAGGCGTCAGGAGATGCTGTTGAGCAGTTGTCTTCTGACTCCCCCTCCCGCCTGGAAGAGCAATCGCACGCCGGATGGCTCGGGGTCCCTGCTGGCTCAACACTACCGGGACCTGGCTGAATACCTGGTGGGTTACATCGAGTACTATGAGAAGCTGCGCGGCCAGCCCGTCCACGTGGTGAGCTTGCAGAACCGGCCCGACCGAGGGGACTTGCCCGTGGGTTGCCGGTATGGGGCAAACCAACTGAGGGACCTGCTCGAGAGGGTCGGAGAGAGGTTGGAGGAGAAAAGAATCCGGACCCGACTCATGGTTCCGGAGACCGACTGGAGAGAGGCGCTACCCTTCCTGAAAACCCTGCTGGACGATCGAGAGGTTCGGCCTTTGCTCTCGCACGTGGGGGTCCAATCTTCAGTGGAGCCGAACCCCGGGGCCGATGCCGTCGACCAACTGGTGCGACAACACAATTTCAACCTGTGGCAGACCCAATTCACCTCTCCGGCCGGCAGCAGCGATGAAATGGACGACGCCCTGGACCTGGCCCAAACCCTGATTGCCGACCTGTCGCGGGGATGTCGGGCCTGGCTCTACGGCCCCGTTTTCGCCACCGCTGCTCAGCCGGGACGCCTGGGCCTGCTCGACGGCAGCAGCAGCGGATTCCGCGTCCCCAAGCGCTTCCGGGCCCTTGTCCAGTTCAGCCGGTTCATCCCCAGAGGCGCCGCTCGGGTCTTCGCGACGGGAGGCAACACACCGGTGGCGGCTTTCCGAAACCCGACCCAGCGTCAACTGGTGGTGGTCCTGGTCAATGCGAAGGAAGAAGCGGTCGAGGAAGCCATCGAGCTGCGCGGATACAGGCTGGAAGATATCGAGGTCTTCAGGACTTCCGCGGAGGAGAACAATCGGGCCGTCGCACCCACTCCGCAAGCCGGGTCCAAGCTGCGCCTCACCCTCGCCCCCAGGAGTATCACTACCTTGCGGGCTTCACTGGAACGGGTGCCCTCCGACCGGCCCCGATGAACGCCTGGCCCCTGGCCGGCGGTGTAACTTTCGGTCGTTTTTGAAGACGAACCACAAATGAACACGAATAGACACGAATACCGCCGGACTTCCTTTGCTGCGACCACGTCATGGGATGCAGCCCACCCGGGAGCGCGGGCGTCCCGCCCGCACAAGTCCTGGCACAGGCTCGGATATCTGCTCGACCCGGATCGACCGGCAACGGAGCCAGGACTCTGCTTCGGCCCAGCCCATGCCGTTCCCGCCGGCAGGGTGGATGGGTGCCCCATCGCAGGGAAACTGAGCGGCACCCAACGGCATAGCATGCGGGCGGGACGCCCGCGCTCCCGGGTGGGCACCCCTCCCAGCGCTATTGCTCGTCGAGAGGGTGGCGCCGGCTTGCCGGGGCGCAGCCCTTCCGATGCGGCAGAGCCGTCACGCTTCGTGGCCCTTCGTGGATCGCTCTTTTTTGTTTGTTTCAGATAATGAGCTCTATGCCACTGTCGGGCAGCCGTCGGCCAAGAGCAGGTTTCGCGCCTGAGAGACCAGGTCGGCCAGGTCGACTTCGGTGATCTTTCCGGTGGCCCGTTCCACCCATTCCACCTTCCCCACGGCCAGCTTGCGGCTGCCGAAATTGATTCGGTAGGGAATCCCGACCAGGTCGGCATCCTTGAACTTGACCCCAGGACGTTCATTCCGGTCGTCCAGCAACACCTCCACTCCCAGCTCCTGCAAACTGCGGTAGGCCTTCTCGGCTTCCTCCACCACCGCGCCGTCCCTGGCATTGACCACGCAAATCAGGCAGTCGAAGGGGGCGATGGAACGGGGCCAGATGATTCCGTCGTCGTCGTGACCGCTTTCGACGGCGGCGGCCAGAATCCTTTCCACTCCGATTCCATAGCTCCCCATGACCACGGGGACTTCCCGCCCCTGCGAGTTGAGAACGGTGGCTCCCATGCTCTCCGAGTACTTGGTCCCCAGCTTGAAAATGTGACCGACCTCCAGGGCCTTGTGGACACTCAGCGAAGAACGGCATCGGGGACAAGCCTCTCCGGCCTGAACCACGCGCAAGTCGAAATACTCGGCCCGGTAATCCCGCCCGGGGGTCACACCGGAGAGGTGAAAGTCATTCCGATTGGCGCCGCAGGTCAGATTCCGCCTTCCCTGCAGGGCGTGGTCGGAGAGAATACGCAGGCCCGCCACCGCCACCGGCCCCAGGGAACCGGCGTCGGCGCCCGCCACCGCCTGAATTTCCTCCGGCAGGGCCGGACGGGCCTCGCCCCCCAGCACCGCATGCAGCTTGGCTTCATTGAGCTGGTGGTCGCCCCGGACCAGAACCAGCAGGGATTGGCTGCCGAACCGGTAGATCAGCGACTTGATCTGGCGGGAAGCCGGGACCCCCAGAAACCGGGCAATGTCGTCGATGGTCTTCTGGCCGGGAGTGGCGACCGGTTGGGGTGTCTCCGGCCCTGCTTCATCCTGCAACCGCTCCAGCTCCGAGGTCGCCTTCTCCAGGTTGGCCGCGTAACCGCAGGCGCAGTGGACCACCATGTCCTCGCCGGCATCGGTCAGCACCATGAACTCATGAGACTGGCTTCCGCCCATCATGCCGCTGCTGGCCTCGACCACCCGATAGCGGAGCCCGCAGCGGTCGTAGATGCGGCAATAGAGGTCGTAGTGCTTTCCATAGCTCCGATCCAGGCCCTCCCGGTCGACATCGAACGAGTAGGAATCCTTCATGGTGAACTGGCGCACGCGCAGCAGGCCCGACTTGGGCCGGGGCTCGTCCCGGAACTTGGTCTGTATCTGGTACCAGATCTGGGGAAGCTGGCGATAGGAGCGGAGCTCGTTGCGAGCGATGGATGCAAAAACCTCCTCATGGGTCATGCCCAGGCACAGGTCCCGGTCAGAGCGGTCCTTGAGACGAAACATGTTGGGCCCCATACCCTCCCAACGCCCGCTCTCCTGCCAGATCTCGGCCGGGTGCAGGGCCGGCAGCGCGAATTCCTGGGCGCCCATGCGATCGAGCTCGTCCCTGATGATGCGGGTGATCTTGAGCACCACCCGCTGGGCCAGTGGAAGGTAGGAATAGATCCCGGAGGCAAGCTGGCGAATGTACCCCCCGCGAAGGAGCAGAATATGGCTCGGCACCTCGGCCTCGGCAGGGGCCTCTCTCAGCGTGGGGATAAAGATTTGACTCCAGCGCATTCCGACTCCTCGACAGGAATGTCCATCCAATGGGACCGCCGGCGACCGGAAGCCCTCGAGCGTGGACGGCGCCTCGGGTCACTCCCGCGGGGAACTCCTCACCGCCCCGGTTCGGCTTGCAACGCTCATCCGGCAGCCAGGGAAACGAGAGCCGCGCTAGGAAGATAACATATTTGACGGCAAAAGATTGGGAGCCGTCCCGAAATCCCGAAAACCCCCACCAGAAGCGGAAAGAGAGCCAATCCCCTCCCAGAATTGGTTTGTCAGCATCGGGTTTGTTGGTTAACATTTGAACTCCGAGACGCCGGACCGGGTGGGGTTCTTCCCCGGGCCGGCGTTCTGGCGACTACCCACATTCCGGGGGCAACCTCAGTGGCCATCAACCCCGAACTCACACGAAGCCTCGCACTGGTCGACCCGCAGGTTGCCGACGCCATCGACCGGGAGACCCGGCGCCAGGCCAATCAACTGGAACTCATCGCCTCGGAGAATTTCGTGAGCGAGGCCGTCCTGGAGGCCACCGGCAGCGTGTTCACCAACAAGTACGCCGAGGGCTACCCCGGTCGCCGCTACTACGGGGGCTGCGAGTTTACCGACGTGGTGGAGCAGTTGGCCATCGACAGGGCCAGGCAACTGTTCGGCGCCGAACATGCCAACGTGCAACCCCATTCCGGAACCCAGGCCAACGTGGCGGTGTACATGACGATCCTGAAGCCCGGAGAGACCGTGCTGGGCATGGACCTGTCCCACGGGGGGCACCTCACCCACGGCCACCCGCTGAACTTCTCCGGCAGGATGTACGGATTCGTTCCCTACGGAGTCCGGAAGGACACGGAAAGGATCGACTACGACGCCCTGGCCGAACTGGCCCTGCGGAAACGGCCCAGGCTCATCGTGGCCGGAGCCAGCGCCTACCCCCGCGAAATCGACTTCGAGCGGATGAGCGAGATCGCTCGGGAAAGCGGCGCCCTGCTGATGGCGGACATGGCCCACACGGCAGGCCTGGTCGCCGTCGGCGAGCACCCCAGTCCGGTTCCCCACTGCGACTTCGTCACCACCACCACCCACAAGACCCTGCGGGGTCCGCGCGGCGGCATGATCCTGTGCCGGCAGGCCCATGCCAGGAACCTGAACCGCCTGCTGTTCCCCGGGACTCAGGGAGGGCCCCTGGTTCATGTCGTGGCTGCCAAGGCCGTCTGCCTCCAGGAAGCCATGCAACCCGACTTCAGACGCTACATCCGGCGGGTCAAGCGAAATGCCGCCGCACTGGGCTCCAGCATCCTGGAGAGCGGCTACCGCCTGGTGTCCGGGGGCACCGACACTCACCTGCTTCTGGTGGATGTCTTTTCCAGGGGAATCACCGGCAAGCAGGCGGAACTCGCCCTGGACCGGGCCGGAATCACCGTCAACAAGAACACGATCCCTTTCGACCCCCATCCCCCGCTGGTGACCAGCGGGATTCGACTGGGAACTCCCGCGCTCACTTCCCGGGGCATGGGCGAGTCCGAAATGCAACGCATCGGCCGCTGGATCGGAGAGGTGCTGGACCAGGTGGAGAGTGTGGAGGTCCAGAAGAGAATCCGGCACCAAGTCAGAGATCTCTCGGAGCAATTCCCCCTCTACGCATCCAGACTGGCTCCCACCGCGGTCTGAAGACAGGACAGCCGATGATTTTCGAACAGGTGGCCGTGGGGCCCTTGCAGTGCAACTGCTACATTCTGGGGTGTGAAGAAACCCGAGAGGCCCTGGTGATCGACCCGGGGGACGAGGCGGAGCTGATTCTTCCTCTGATCGAGAAGCACGGCTTGAGCGTCAGGTATCTGCTCAGCACCCACGCTCACATCGATCACGTGGGAGACCTGGAGGCCATGAAGGAGAAGACAGGCGCCCAGGTCCTTCTGCATGAGAGAGACCTGGCCTTGTACCGGAACCTGCCCATGCAAGCCTCCTGGATGGGGGTATCGACGCCACCCACCACCGAGATCGACGATTTTGTCCACCAGGGCGATCGGATCTCATTCGGACGGCACTCGGGAGAGGTGCTCTTCACCCCTGGCCACACCCCCGGGAGCCTCTGCCTGCATCTGGCGGAGCAGGCAGGCTGTCTGTTCGCCGGAGATACCCTGTTTCAGATGGGGATCGGAAGAACCGATCTCTGGGGAGGTTCCTACAGTGACATCATCGAGTCCATACGGCACCGCCTCCTGAAACTGGACGACCGCACCCTGGTCTACCCCGGCCACGGCCCGCCCACCACCATCGGGGATGAGAAACACCACAACCCGTTTCTCAGGTAGACTCGATGGAGGTCGACCCCGCCCTGCCGCCCTACAGACAGGCGCCCGGCCCCTTCTGCTCACCGTCGGCTGAAATTTCGGGTGTTGTTCAAGCGCGCTTCGGAAGGGTTGCGCAGACCGGCGGCCGGCTGCGCTCCGCAAGGATCAGCGGGACGATCAAAGGACGGATCGGATTGCCTTTTCCAGAGTGGGCTGATCCTGGTAGTTGACGAAGTGGTGGCGAATCAACCCGTCCTCGTCTACCAGAAACAGGCTGGGGAAGAGCTGGATCCCTCCATAGGCCTCCTGAACCTCCGCGGTCAGATGACCCACCGGGAAATTGATCTTGTGCTTGTCCAGGTAGGCCGCGCGTTCCGAGTCGGGATATCCCAAGTCCAGGACCCGGTCGGCATTCAGACCGATGACGGTGAAGTTCCGCGGTCCGAACTGTTCCTGCAGGGAAACCAGGTGGGGGGTGATCTTGACGCAGGGGGGGCAGTGGGTAAACCAGAAGTAGACCAGGCGGGTTCCCTGCCTGGAATCGAGGCTGAGCTCGTCCCCGTCCAGAAGCCGCATGGTGAATTGAGGCGCCTGCTTCCCTTCCCAACCGGCAATGGAACGCTCGATGACCTTGTTGAAACGGGGGTCGGCCTTGATTCGTTCCAGGTCCACCGAGGCAATTTCACCGCTTTCCGGATCTCTCTCGAAGAACCGGGGCACCCTCCGATCGTACTCCACGATCCGGAGAATCACGTCGACCTCGCCCGCGATCCGCAAGTTGAACTGCTCGGCGATTTCGCGAAGCTGGGGCGGCTTCTGGTGGACGGCATAGAATTGGGCGACGAAGTGAGGCACCTTGAAGAAGATGTTGTAGAGTCGACTGAGTACCCGGCGCTCCTCGGGTTCGGTGAAGCGCTGGTGCAGCTCGGTAATCAGGACGGGCTTGCCCGGCTCCAGGTGGGACTTCAGAAAGCCGATGATCCTTTCCTCGGCGGCCCGTTCCCCGTCCTGAACATCGTCGGACGCCAGGGTTCCGACCAGGAAAAACAGGCACAGGGCCAACGTCGACATTCGCTTCGATATCCCGATCATTTCAACCTCTTCTCGATCCACAGGCGATACTCTCCATGATTATGCAACAAAGGCAGGCGCACCGCCAGGGGGGAGGACTTCCGCAGTGAACTCGGACACCAGGATTCATCCGGCCGACTTCTATCGGGGACTGGACCTGTTCAACCGCCGTTTCTACTATGAATGCCACGACCTCTGGGAAGAGGTCTGGGCCGAGGCCAAAGGGAAAGAGAAGCTCTTCTACCAGGCCCTCATCATGTCGGCGGTGTCGCTCTACCACTTCGGGAACGAGAACCTGGAAGGAGCCCTGAGCTGCCACCGCAAGGCAAGGGAGCGGTTCCGCCAACTCCCCGACCGCTTTCTGTGCCTGGATGTGTCGCAATTCACGGCCGAGATGGAAGCCTTTTACCACGGCCTGTCCGTCGAGCATACCCGTTGGACCCGGGAACTGCGGGACAGGCCGCATCCAACCATTCGACTGGAAAAATGAAGCCCACCCGGGAGCGCGGGCGTCCCGCCCGCACACATCCTGGCACAGCCTCGCCCATCTCCTCCACCCGGCTCGACCGGCAGAGACGCCAGGGCTCTGCTTCGCTCGGGCCCATGCGGTTCTCGCCGGCAGGGTGGCCGGGTGCCCCATCCCAGGAAACTGAGCGGCACGCTACGGCAGTGCATGCGGGCGGGACGCCCGCGCTCCCGGGTGGGCCCCTCCTCCCACGCCTCTGCCTGGTCCGGGCCCATGCCGTTCCCGTCGGCGGCGTGGCCGGTGCCCCATCCAGGGAAACTGAGCGGCACGCGACGGCAGTGCATGCGGGCGGGACGCCCGCGCTCCCGGGTGGGCGCCTCCTCCCAGGGCCCTGCTTCGGCTGAGACCATGGCGCTCCCGGGTGGCCCTGCCCATGCGGCAGAGCCGTCACGCTTGGTGGCCCTTTGTCGATATCTTTTTGGGGATGTTTCAGGCGAGGTGAGGCTGCGGCACCATCCGTCAGGCGGCGGCGACGCGTTTGACCGGGCGGTAGAGCGTGTCCCGTTCAACCGGTTCCCGGCCGGCTTCCCGGATGAGATGCTCGATTTCCGCGCGGGTCAGGCCGAGCGGAGTCTGAGCCCCGGCCATGTGAACGATCTTTTCTTCAACCACCGTCCCATCCAGGTCGTCGGCCCCGAAGTGAAGTCCGATTTGAGCGGTCTTGGCGCCGATCATGATCCAATAGGCCTTGATGTGGGGAAAATTGTCCAGCAGGAGACGGCTGACCGCGATGGTTCGAAGGTCCAGCATGGCGGTAGGCGACGGCAGGTGATCCAGTTGCGTATTGGCCGGGTGGAAGGCCAGAGGAATGAAACATTGAAACCCCTGCGTCTCGTCCTGCAGCTCCCTCAACCGGACCAGGTGGTCGACTCGGTCCTCCACGCTTTCCACGTGTCCGTAGAGCATGGTGGCATTGGACTTCAATCCGCAGCGGTGCACCCTCCCGGCGATCTCCAGCCAGCGTTCGCCCGACACCTTGTGGTCGCAGATGATGTCACGGGGGCCCTCGGCGAAGATCTCGGCCCCGCCCCCGGGGCAACTGTCCATTCCCGCTTCCCGAAGAGCCTGAATGGTTTCATCGATGGACAGCTTGGTCCTGCGGGAGAAGAAATCGAGCTCCACCATGGTGAAGGCCTTGAGATGGACCTTGGGGAAACGCTCCTTCAAGCCACGGAGCAGGTCGGTGTAGTAGGAGAAGGGAAGGTAGGGATGCAGGCCGCCCACGATGTGAAACTCGGTCACCGACTCGCTGTACCCCATGGAGGCGTGATGATAGGCCTCCTCCAGCGACATGGTGTAGCCGCCCTTGCCGGGCTTGCGGGCGAAGCCGCAGAACTTGCAGTCAACCACGCAGACGTTGGTGGGGTTCAAGTGCCGGTTGACGTTGAAATAACCGACGTTCCCGTTCCATTTCTCCCGGACCCAATTGGCCAGAGCCCCCACGGTATGCAGGTCCGAAGTGCGATAGAGAGTGACTCCCTCCTCGAAGGACAGTCTCTCCCCGGAGAAAACCTTGTCGCTGATCCGTGCAAGCTCGGGACCCATTTGACGAGTATTCAACTGAGGGCCCTCCTTCCCGAACCGGCATCCTTCCGTCCCGGCCGACCGACCGAGCCATCATAGCCGAGGCTTGCGAGCGGTGTCAAACAGCCTGGAGGTGCGGGTTAGTTGTGGAAAACCGGAGTCCGCCATCCTATAATTACGGCTGATTCCAACTCCAAAGGGAGCATCATGCGAGGCTGTCTTCCGGTGCGAACGGTGCAATGTCTTGCAGCCCTGGCTGTACTGATTTTTCCATGCCTGGTCTCGGCCGCCGATACCACCGCCCAGGCGGCTCAGGCCATCTTGCAGAAGCACTGCCTCTCCTGCCACGGAGCCGGCCAGATGTCGGGGCTGGACCTGAGGCAAAGGGCGACCCTGCTGAAGGGCGGCGGCCGCGGGCCGGCCGTCGTTGCCGGCGATGCCGCCCGGAGCCTGCTCTACCGCTCCGCCGCCCATCTCGGCGAACCCAGGATGCCGCCCGGCAGCCGCCGGCCGTTGCCCCAGGGAGACCTGGCCATCCTGAAGGAATGGATCGAAGCGGGGGCGCCTTACCCCGAAGCGGGCGCTGCCGCCGGAGAACCCTCCTGGTGGTCGATGAAGAAGCCGCGCCGCCCCCCGGTGCCGGAACTGGAGGAGTCCCCCTCCAATCCCATCGATGCCTTCATCCTGGCCAGGCTTCGGGAGAAGGGCCTCGAACCGGCTCCGGTGGCCGACAAGGCCACTCTGCTGCGCCGGGCCTACTTCGATCTGCTGGGACTGCCGCCCACTCCGGCTCAGGCGAACCGGTTCCTGCAGAATACCTCCCCCGACGCGTTCGAAGAGCTCGTCGACAATCTGCTGG
>JAPOZE010000637.1 GCA_026706225.1 Acidobacteriota bacterium | reverse complement strand
TAAGGGTGGGAATCTGAATGGCAGTGAGGATCTTGGAAAAGTGCACTCGCTCCCTGGAATGTCCGTTTGAAGCAGTGCCCATTGGCTTGACTCCTTCAGATTGCGTAGAAAGCACTCAGCCTGAGTTCATTACCCGGCGACCCGCTCAGAGATGCAGGCCATCGCCCGCCATGCTCCCCGACAACGCAATGGAAACCGGCTCGCCTTCGATTCTGCCGCGTCCGGGCATCGGAATCCCGGACGCACCTGCAGGTCGAATTTTGGGGTTGGAGATTCGAATTGGGGGAATCGTGGTTCTCAAGCTATTTCAATTCGACGGCAGCTCCCGCCTCCTCGAACTTCTTCTTGAGGGCTTCTGCCTCGTCTTTGGGAATACCTTCCCTGACGGGCTTGGGAGCACTGTCTACCAGGTCCTTGGCCTCCTTGAGGCCGAGACTGGTCACTTCGCGAACCACTTTGATGGTATTGATCTTCTTGCCGTCGCCGAAACCGGTGAGGATCACGCTGAATTCCGTTTGCTCCTCAACCTCCTCGGCTGCCGGGCCGGCCGGTCCGGCCACGGCCACGGGAGCGGCGGCAGCGGCGGATACCCCGAACCTTTCCTCCAAACCCTTGACGAGCTCAGAGGCTTCCAGCAATGTCAACTGCTCAATCTCGTCCAGCAACTTCTGAATCTTCTCCGACATCGAGTCCTCCTCTTGAACGGTAACGAATTTCTACTCTGGAAATTTCTTTTCCTTGCCGGCCTCCTCCATCACCACGGCCAGGTTTCTGGGTACCGCCTGAACCACGCTGGCCAATCTCTGAGCTCCTGCGTTGAGAAGAAACATCAACTTGGAGATCAGTTCCTCTTTGCCTGGCAAACTGGCGATACGGTTCAGATCGGCCAGGTCGATGACCCGGCCTTCCACCACGCCTGCCTTGAATACCAGGCGGGGGTGGGCCTTGGCGTAGGTCGTGACCGCCTTGGCCAGGGCTACGGGGTCTTCGGCGTTGTAGGCGACCGCGCTGGACCCGGTGAACTGGTCCTTGATGGGCTCCAGGGCCGTCCCCTCGGCTGCTCGCTTGGCCAGCGTGTTCTTGACTACCCGGTACCTGGAACCGGTAGCTCGAATGGCTCGGCGCAACTCGGTGTCCTGTCCCACGGTCAGTCCCTGAAAGCCCGCCAACAGCAGGTTTCTGGCATCGCCGAACTCTTTCCGCAGGTTTCCGATTTCTTTTTCCTTGTCGTCGCGACGCACGGTTGAATCCTCCGGAAGGGTTACTTGTCCAGCGAGGTCAGTTCCACGGAAATCCCCGGGCCCATGCTGGAGCACACGAAAATGCTGCGCAGGTACCGGCCTTTGGCCGCCGACGGCTTTGCCTTGATCACGGATTCGATCAGTGTCCGGGCATTTTCCAGGAGTTGATCGCCGTCAAAGGAAACCTTTCCCAGGGGCGTGTGGATAATGGCCGTCTTGTCGCCCCGCAACTCGACCTTTCCAGCCTTGATCTCCTTCACCGCGCTGCCCACGTCAAAGGTAACGGTTCCCGTCTTGGGATTCGGCATCAAGCCCTTGGGGCCCAGAATCCTGCCAAGCCTTCCCAGGAATTTCATCATGTCGGGCGTGGCCACCAGCGCCTCGAAGTCCAGCCAGCCACCCTGGATCTTTCCCACCAGTTCTTCGCCCCCCACGTGCTCGGCACCGGCTTGTTCGGCTTCCTTCTGCTTTTCCCCACCGGCGATCACGCAGACCTTCTTGGTCTTCCCCAGACCGTGGGGCAGGACCACTGTTCCACGCACCATCTGATCGGCGTGCCGGGGGTCGACTCCCAGGCGCAGGGAGATCTCAACCGTCTCGTCAAACTTGGCCGAGGCCAGCTTCTGAACCAGCGGAAGAGCCGCCTGCAGAGGATAGGTCCGCCCTTGAATCTCCTCCCTGGCTCGGGCCATGCGCTTGCTCGTCTTCACCATTGGGACTCCTCAGTCAGCCACCTCGATCCCCATGCTGCGGGCCGTCCCCTTGACGATGGCGACCGCCCCAGCCAGATCATGGGCATTGAGATCCGGCATCTTTAGCTTGGCTACTTCTTCCACCTGCTGCTCGGTGACCCTGGCCACCTTGTTCCGGTTGGGAGCACCGGACCCCTTGGCAATTCCGGCCAGGCGCTTCAGAAGCACGGCTGCCGGCGGGGTCTTGGTAATGAATGCGAAGGAGCGATCGGCAAACACCGTGATCACCACGGGAATGATGAGGCCCTCCTGGTCCTTGTTGGAGGTCTTGGCATTGAAAGCCTTGCAGAAGTCCATGATGTTGACTCCGTGCTGGCCCAATGCCGGACCCACGGGGGGAGCCGGAGTCGCCTTGGCGGCGGGAATCTGCAGCTTGATGTTTCCGATAACCTTTTTTGCCATCAGGACCTCCGACGGCGACCGGCGCCGAACCCGACCGGACAGGGACCCCGTAATCCCGAGCCGGCCTCCATCCGAAGTTGCCTATTACGACTTTTCGACCTGCAGGTAATCCAACTCCACCGGCGTCTGGCGGCCAAAGATGGTGACATTGACCTTGAGAGTGTTCCGGTCCTCGTTCAACTCCTCCACCGTTCCGGTGAAGTTGCTGAAGGGGCCGTCGATGATCTTGACGGTCTCGCCGTGCTCGAAGGTCAACTCGACTTTGGGTTTCTCCGCCGTTGCTTCGGCGTGGTAGATGATCTGGTCGACTTCCTGTTGGCTCAGCGGCGAAGGAATCTGCCCCGAACCGACAAAACCGGTGACCCTGGGAGTATTCTTGACGACATGCCAGGCCTGATCCGTCATTTCCATTTCAACCAGCACGTAGCCCGGAAAGGTTATCTTCTTGCTGGTGACGCGCTTGCCGGCCTTCATTTCGACGACGTCCTCCTCGGGAACCAGGGACTCGCCGAACTCCTCCTGCATGCCGAAGGCCTCGATCCGGCTCTTCAGACTTTCGGCTACCTTGCGCTCAAATCCGGAATAGGTGTGAATGATGTACCACTGCTTGGCCATTCCAGACGCCTCCTGAAGAGCCGGTCCCGCCCAAAAGGTTCAAACGCAACGACCACTACCGGCCGGCCAGCCAACCATACAGATTCTGAACCCCGAACTGCAGAATGGTATCGACCAGACCCAGATAGATGCCAAAGAAGAAAACCGCGCAAAGAACAACAATGGTGGTCCCGTAGACTTCCTTTCGCCCCGGCCAGGAGACCTTTCGCATCTCCGTTTTGACGTCGCCAAAGAACTGATTGATCCTGGAAACCCTCAACGATTCCAACAAGGAGCCACCTCCATGACGGGCACGATCGCGAAATTCATAGAGAAAAGATGGCAGGCCAGGAGGGATTCGAACCCCCAACATCCGGTTTTGGAGACCGGCGCTCTACCAGTTCGAGCTACTGGCCTGCAGCGAGAACCCATCGGCAAGAATTTGCTTGTCACTGCGATCTCTGACCCGCGTTATCGAGTCTCTCGATGAACCTTGTGGGCTCGGCAGGCACGACAGAACTTCTTGATTTCCAGGCGTGCGGGAGTCTTTTTCTTGTTCTTGGTGGTCGAATAGTTTCTTTGTTTGCAGGTGGTGCACTGCAGAGTAACAATGTCTCGCATCGGCTTGGCCCTCCGCTCCCGGCAAACGGCACGAGGAGGTCGCTGCTCCTATTCCAGGATCTCGGTAATGGTGCCGGCCCCCACCGTTCGCCCTCCCTCACGGATCGCAAACCTCAGTCCCTTCTCCATCGCGATCGGCGTGATCAACTCGATCTCCAGGCTCACGTTGTCTCCCGGCATCACCATCTCCGTCCCTTCTCCCAAACTCGCCACCCCCGTCACGTCCGTCGTCCGAAAATAAAACTGCGGCCGATACCCCGTGAAAAACGGCGTGTGCCGCCCCCCCTCCTCCTTCGTCAATATGTAGGCCTCCGCCTTGAACTTCGTGTGCGGCGTGATGCTCCCCACCTTCGCCACCACCTGGCCCCGCTCCACGTCCCGCTTCTCCACTCCCCTCAACAACAACCCCACATTGTCTCCCGCCACCCCTTCATCCAACAGCTTCTTGAACATCTCCACTCCCGTCACCACTCGCTTCTGCGTCGGCCTCATCCCCACAATCTCCATCTCTTCTCCCACCTTCACCTTCCCTCTCTCCACTCTCCCCGTCACCACCGTCCCTCTCCCCGATATCGAAAAAATGTCCTCGATCGGCATCAGAAACGGCTTGTCCACCTCCCGCTCCGGCAACGGTATGTAGGCGTCCACCTCCGCCATCAACTCCTCGATCTTCGCCTCCCACTCCCCCTCTCCATTCAACCCCCCCAGCGCCGATACCCGCACCACCGGAACTTCCTCCCCAGGAAACTTGTAGCTCTCCAGCAACTCCCGCACCTCCAGCTCCACCAGGTCCAACAACTCCTCATCCTCCACCGCGTCCACCTTGTTCATCGCCACCACGATGCACGGCACTCCCACCTGCCTCGCCAACAAGATGTGCTCCCGCGTCTGCGGCATCGGCCCGTCGGTCGCCGCCACCACCAGGATCGCTCCATCCATCTGCGCCGCTCCCGTGATCATGTTCTTGATGTAGTCCGCATGCCCCGGACAATCCACGTGCGCGTAGTGCCGCTTGTCGGTCGAATACTCCACGTGCGCCGTCGCGATCGTGATCCCCCGCTCCCGCTCCTCCGGCGCGTTGTCGATCGAATCGAAACTCCGAAACGCCACCTTCGGGTCCTTCTTCCCCAACACCCGCGTGATCGCCGCCGTCAACGTCGTCTTCCCGTGATCGATATGCCCGATCGTCCCGATGTTGATGTGCGGCTTGCTTCGATCGAATCTCTCCTTCGCCATCGCCTTTCTATCCTTTCTCCCGATCTCCCGAGGCTTTCATCGCCCCGCGGTGTCCCAACTGCGCCCCTGGATCCTGGCAACGATCTGCTCGGTCACCGATTTGGGCGCCTGGGTGTATTGGTGAAAATGCATGGAATAGGTCGCTCGTCCCTGAGTCATGGACCGCAAATCGGTGGCATACCCGAACATCTCCGAGAGCGGAACCAGGGCAGTGACCACCTGCGAGCCGGCGCGGGATTCAATGGTCTCGATGCGCCCCCGACGAGCGTTGAGATCGCCCCCGACCGCCCCGATAAACTCCCGGGGAACCACGACTTCCACCCGCATGATGGGCTCGAGCAGCGCCGGAGCGGCGCGGGAAACCGCATCCTTCAAGGCCATGGACCCGGCAATCTTGAAGGCGATTTCGCTGGAATCCACCTCGTGGAAGGACCCGTCATACAGGGTCACTTCAATGTCCTGAATCTCGTAGCCGGCCAAGGGACCGGCCTCGGTAGCCTCCCGAATACCCTTCTCCACGGCCGGAATGAACTCCCGAGGGATGGCGCCCCCCACGATGGCATTGATGAACTCGAATCCTCGCTCGGTGTCGGCCCTGGGTTCCACCCGTATCTTGACGTGGCCGTATTGACCGCGGCCTCCGCTCTGACGAACGAATCGCCCTTCCCCTTCGGCGCCCTGACAGATGGTTTCCCGATAGGATACCTGGGGCTTCCCCACGTTTGCGGCCACCCCGAACTCTCGAGACATTCGGTCTACCAGGATCTCCAGGTGCAATTCTCCCATCCCCGAGATAATGGTCTGCCCGGTATCCTGGTCGGTGGACACCTTGAAGGTAGGATCCTCCTGCGCCAGTTTCCCCAGCGCCAGACCCAGCTTCTCCTGGTCGCTCTTGGTCTTGGGCTCAATGGCAACGGCCATGACGGGAACCGGGAACTCCATGGACTCCAGAATCACCGGCGCCTCTTGCGCGCAGATGGTATCGCCGGTGGCCACCTCCCGCAAACCCACGCCCGCCGCGATGTCGCCGGCATAGACCTGCCGGATCTCCTCGCGCTTGTCGGCATGCATCTTCAGCAGCCGGCCCACCCGTTCCCTTCTGTCCTTGGTCGAATTGTAAACGTAGGAGCCTGTCTTGAGGACACCGGAGTAGACCCGGAAAAAGGCCAGTTGTCCCACGTAGGTATCGGTCATGATCTTGAAGACCAGGGCTGAAAAGGGTTCCTGATCCCGGGACTCGCGGACGATCTCCTCGCGGCCATCCCGGTCCGCGCCCACCACCGGAGGCAGGTCGGCGGGTGAGGGCAGATAGTCCACCACGCCATCCAGCAGGGGCTGCACTCCCTTGTTCTTGAAGGCTGCCCCGCAAAGCACCGGAACCAGGGCCAGGCTCAAGGTGCCCCGGCGCAGGGCCGCCTTCAGGTCGCCCTCATGGATCGACTCTCCGGAAAGATACTTTTCCATCAGCGGGTCATCGGTCTCACAGACAGTCTCGATCATTCGTTCCCGGTATTCCTGCGCCTGTGCCACCATCTCCGGAGGAATCTCCGCCGTTTCGTGGTCGGCGCCCAGGGTCTCGTCTCGGTAGATAATGGCCTTCATGCTGATCAGATCAATGACGCCGACGAAGTTCTCCTCCTTGCCCAGGGGGATCTGAACCGCCACCGGCTTTGCCAGCAATCGGTCCTTGACCATCCGGATGCAGCCAAAGAAGTCGGCGCCCACCCGGTCCATCTTGTTGACGAAGACGATTCTGGGAACTTCGTACTTGTCGCCTTGCCGCCACACCGTTTCGGTCTGAGGCTCCACCCCTTCCACGGCGCCAAGCAGGCAGATGGCTCCATCCAGGACGCGAAGGCTGCGCTCCACCTCGGCGGTGAAGTCCACGTGACCCGGAGTGTCGATGATATTGATGCGAAAGTCCTTCCAGAAACAGGTGGTCGCCGCCGAGGTGATGGTGATTCCCCGCTCCTGTTCCTGCTCCATCCAGTCCATGGTGGCGGTGCCATCATGGACCTCGCCCATCTTGTGGGTAATGCCGGTATAGTAGAGAATCCGCTCGGTGGCCGTGGTCTTGCCGGCATCGATATGGGCCATGATTCCGATGTTTCGAATTTTCTCGAGTGGTATCTGACGGGACATAAGCAGCCAGGCAGCCACGGGTAAGACGGGAAGCGGGCGGCCTCCAGCGGTTTCGGCCTGGGGCGCCCAACCCATCCTGCCAGTGAACGAAATTTCATTTACCACCGATAGTGGGCGAAGGCCTTGTTGGCCTCAGCCATGCGATGCACGTCTTCGCGCCTCTTGATGGCCGCGCCACGACTGCCGGCTGCCTCCATGAACTCGGCAGCCAGTCTCTCCTGCATCGACTTCTCTTTGCGCATTCGGGTGTAGGTAATCAACCAGCGAATGCTCAAGGAAACCCTGCGGTACTGGTTGACCTCGATGGGAACCTGGTAGTTGGCGCCGCCTACCCTCCTGGACTTCACTTCCAGAACGGGCTTGACGTTGTCCACGGCCTTCTTGAAGACCTTGAGGGGATCTTCGCCGGTCTTTTCCTTGATGATGTCCAGGGCGCCGTAAAACACCTGTTCAGCCGTGCTCTTCTTCCCCTTCCACATGATGCAATTGATGAACTTGGAGACGAGGGGACTGTTGTAAACGGGATCGGGAATGACCTGGCGCTTCGGCACATGTCCTTTGCGTGGCATGACTGCTGCTCCTAAGAGGCGCATTGCGAACAACGCCGCAGATTAAGACGTTGGATTCGAAACCGGGGGTGATTTACTTGGGCCGCTTGGCCCCGTACTTGGACCGGCTTTGCTTGCGATTCTCAACACCAGTCGAGTCCAGGGTCCCGCGCACGACATGGTAACGTACTCCAGGCAGGTCCTTCACACGGCCTCCGCGAATCAGCACAATCGAATGCTCCTGGAGGTTGTGGCCAATGCCAGGAATATAGGTCGTGACCTCGATGCCGTTGGTCAACCGCACTCGAGCCACCTTGCGCAAGGCCGAGTTCGGCTTCTTCGGAGTCGAGGTATAGACCCGCACGCAGACACCCCGTTTTTGGGGACAGCCCTGGAGTGCTGGACTGCTGGTCTTGTCTCTGGCCTTGGTTCGACCCAACCTCACCAGCTGATTAAACGTCGGCAACTCCTAATCTCCCAGAATTCACGCATTATCAATAATATAGCCCGGCGACACAGCCCCGGAAGCAAAACCACAAGACTATAGCAAAGCCGAACCCTCAGTGTCAATCAAATTGCCGGTCGGAGTGTGGATCGACACGCGCGGCAAATGAACTCTCGCGAAGGCCGGGTCGGACTGCTTGAGAAGTGGGTTGTGGCTCGCGGCTAGTAGTCAGCGAAGGGCTGCGCGAGCGGGCAAGTCCTCGATGACCTGGCTGCACTGTTGAAGAAATACACCGAGATCAACAGGCCCCTTGACTCATCGATCGAACCCCAACTAACCACCATCCACTAACAACTAACCCCTAAATCGTAAGGATCTCCTCTTCTTTTCTCCTGGCCAGTTCCTCCAGGCGGGCCACGTAGCGGTCGGTCAGTTTCTGAATCTCCTCCAAACCCCTGCGTTCGTCGTCTTCCGACAGTTCCTTGTCCTTCAACATCTTCTTCAGGACATCGTTCTCGTCCCGCCGGATGTGGCGCAAGGCGGTGCGATGCTCTTCCAGCACCTTGCCGACATGTCGGGCCAACTGCCTGCGGCGCTCTTCGTTCAGAGGGGGAATGGGAATACGGATGATCTTGCCGTCGTTGGCGGGGTTCAAGCCCAGGTCGGAGGCCAGGATGGCTCTTTCAATGGCCGGCAGAAGAGAAATATCCCAGGGCTGCACGGTGAGCAGGGTCGGATCCGGAGCAGCCAGGGTTCCCACCTGGCTGATGGGAGTCGCCGTCCCGTAGTAGTCCACGCTGATCGGATCCAGCAGCGAGACCGAGGCGCGCCCGGTGCGCACCGTGGCCAGATAGCGGCGGAGATCCTCAACCACCTTCTCCATGCGGATTCCCGTGTTCCGGATCACATCCTTGATCATGGGCTTACACCTTGACGACGGTTCCAATCTTTTCCCCGAGAACGGCCCGCTTGATGTTGCCGCTGTACCCCAGGTTGAAAACAACGATCGGCATGCGGTTTTCCATGCACAAGGTTATGGCGGTGGCGTCCATGACCTTCAAGCCCTTGCCGATCACATCGATATAGCTGATTTGATTGAACATGCTGGCATCTTTCACCTTCATGGGGTCGGCATCGAAAATCCCGTCGACCTTGGTGGCTTTCAGAATCACCTCGGCCTTGACCTCCATGGCCCTCAGCGCCGCCGCCGTATCGGTCGAGAAATAGGGATTGCCGGTGCCCGCCGCGAAGATGACCACCCGGCGTTTTTCCAGATGCCGAATGGCGCGGCGGCGGATAAAGGGCTCGGCCACTTCGCGCATCTCGATGGCCGACACCACCCGGGTGAACACGCCCACCTTCTCCAAGGCGTCCTGCAGAGCGATGGCGTTGATCACCGTGCCCAGCATCCCCATGAGGTCGCCCGACACCCGCTCCATCCCCTGCGCGGTCGCCGACAGCCCCCGAAATATGTTCCCCCCCCCGATGACGATGGCGATTTCGACTCCCAGGCGGTGCACCTCACGGACTTCCCGGGCGATGGTTCCGGCAACCTGTGGGTCCACCCCAAAGGACTGTTTCCCCATCAGGGCCTCACCACTCAGCTTCAGCAGAACTCTCTTGTACACGGGCGCCGCCACAGCTCTCCACTGAACTCAGTCCAATTGAGCCGCCACCTCTCCGGCGAAGTCGGCCGATCTCTTCTGCAGCCCTTCTCCCAGCTTGAACCGCACAAAACGCCGCAGGTTGATATTCTCCTTGGTGGAGGCGATCCGGTCGGACACAAGCTGTCCCACCGTCATCGAAGGTTCCTTGACAAAAGGCTGCTCCAGCAGGCACACCTCGCCAAAGAACTTGGCGAGCTGACCTTCAACCACCCGCTCCACGATCTTTTCCGGCTTGCCGCTGGCCAGGGCCTTGGATCGATAGATCTCCTTTTCCTGATCGATCTCGCCCTTCGGAACATCCTCCCGGCGCACATACCTTGGCGCCAGTGCGGCGATGTGCATGGCGATGTCCTTGACCAGGTTCCGAAATTCCGGGGTCTTGGCCACAAAATCGGTTTCGCAATTCAGCTCCACCAGGACACCCAGGCTGTCACCGGGATGGATGTAGGCAAAAATCAGTCCTTCCGCCGTAGCCCGGTCGGCCCGCTTGGCAGCCGCCGCCAAACCCTTTTTCCTGAGAATCACGGTCGCCTTCTCGAAATCTCCCTGGGCCTCCTGCAAGGCCAACTTGCAATCCAGCACTCCGGCCTGGGTTCTCTCTCGCAGACTCTTGACTTGTTGGGCAGTAATGGCCATTTCCACATCCTCTCAAACAAGACTATCGCTCATGAATCGCTCTGCCGGCGCCTGGAAGACCGGGCCTGCCTTGATGTCATCCGCCGGCTGACGGTTTATGTCCTGGTGCGCTTCGGGTTGGACTGGGAAACGTTTTCCGGGGAAAGAATGCGTTGTGGAAGCACAGAGGAAAATCACGCCCCGGCTGCAATTTCCGGCCGGGTGCGGCATGCGGCAATCCGTTCGCCCCAATCCTCAGGCCACGTCCTGGGCCTCGCCGCCGCTCTTGACCGGGGGAACATCCTTCTCCGAAGCCGATTCGCCCTCGGGCGCGGCCTGGCTGCCGTCTTTGGCCGCCTCCTCCCGGGCCTCGGCCTTCTCCTTCAAGACGCCCGTACCGTCGACCACTGCGTCGGCCACCTTGGAGGTGAAGAGCTTGATGGCTCGCAGAGCGTCGTCATTCCCCGGAATCACGTGATCGATGCGGTCCGGGTCGCAATTGGTGTCGACCACCGCCACCACCGGGATTTGCAGCCGGTTGGCCTCGCGGACGGCAATCTCCTCCTTCTTGGAATCGATCACGAAGAGAATGCGGGGAAGGGACTTCATGTCCTTGATCCCCGAAAGGTTTTTCTCCAGCCCCCGGCGCTCGCGTTCCAGCCGCGCCACTTCCTTCTTGGACAGGAGCTCGTATCGGCCGTCGGTCGACATTTCATCCAACTCCTTCAGCCGTGCAACCGATTTCTTGATGGTGACGAAGTTGGTCAGCAGTCCCCCCAACCAGCGCTGGTTGACGAAGAACATGCCACACCGTCGGGCCTCCTCGGCGACGGCGTCCTGCGCCTGGCGCTTGGTCCCGACGAAGAGCAGGGCCCCGCCCTGGGCCGTCACTTCGGTAATGAAGCGGGTAGCCTCCTTGAACATGCGCAGGGTCTTTTGCAGGTCAATGATATAGATTCCATTGCGCTCCCCAAAAATATAGGGCTTCATCTTGGGGTTCCAGCGTCGGGTCTGGTGACCGAAGTGGACGCCGGCCTCCAGCAGTTCTTTCATCGAGACAGATGCCAAGCAAACCTCCTCAGCCTTCCAGGGTTATCTCTTGGAGAATTGGAAACGCTTGCGGGCTCCGGGCTGCCCGTATTTCTTTCGCTCCTTGATCCGGGAATCCCGGGTCAGGAAGCCGCTTTTCTTGAGTGTCTTCCTCAGCTCGCCGTCGTATTCGAGCAGGGCGCGTGCGATTCCGTGCCGGACGGCTCCAGCCTGCCCGGAAGGCCCGCCCCCTTTCACGTTGACGATGGTGTCAAACTTTCCCGAGGTCTCGGTGACTTCGAAGGGCTGCTTCACCAACATCCTTAGAGTCAGACTCTTGAAGTAGGATTCCAGGGAACGACGATTGATGAGAAACTCACCTTGCCCCGGTCTCAAGTAGACCCGCGCCGTCGAGGACTTGCGCCGTCCCGTTCCGTAGTGTTGAACTAACGCCTCCATGCATTGGCTCCTTTAACCGTCCGCGCACCTATTGAGGCACTTGCGAAGGTTCCGGTTGCTGGGCTTCATGAGGATGAACCTCTCCCCGGTACACCTTCAGCTTCTTGGCCATGGCCCGGCCCAATCGGGACTTGGGCAGCATGCCCTTGACCGCCCCTTCCACCATGCGGTCCGGCCGCTTCGCCCGGAGATCCTTGGCCTTCACCGCCTTGATCCCTCCGGGATAGCCCGAGTGGCGGTAGTAGACCTTCTGTTCCCACTTGTTGCCGGTCAGCCTGACCTTCTCGGCATTGACCACGATCACGTGATCGCCGGTATCCAGATGGGGGGCCCAGGTCGGTTTTCCCTTGCCGGTAAGCAGGGTGGCCACATGGGTCGCCAAACGCCCCAGGACCACGTTTCGAGCGTCAACCAGGTACCATCTCCTCTGGAGTTCAGCGGGTTTGGGTTGATAGGTCGCCATGGGACATTCCAGGTTCAAGACGCACCGACGCACAAATCCCCGAAAGTATTCGATACCCATGCGGTTGTCAAGAAAAACCTGCTCTGCTGCCCTCATACGCCTGAAACCCGCAAACCATTTGACAAGCACGCTCGCGCTGGGCTACTTAAGCCCCCTGAATTCGCTTCCCAGACCAAGGGGGCGCCGCGCCGGAGGCCCTCAAGCCGAGCATGGATCCAACCCGCATCAGGAACTTCTCCATCATTGCCCACATCGACCACGGCAAATCGACCCTGGCCGACCGCCTGCTCGAATTCACGGGGACCCTCTCGGAACGCGAGATGGCCGAACAGGTTCTGGACGACATGGAGCTGGAGCGGGAGCGCGGGATTACCATCAAGGCCCACGCCGTGCGCCTGAAATACCGCTGTCGCCGCGGGGTCGACTACCTCCTGAATCTGATCGACACCCCCGGACACGTCGACTTCAGCTATGAAGTCTCCCGCAGCCTGGCGGCCTGCGAAGGAGCCCTGCTGGTGGTGGATGCCTCCCAGGGGGTTGAAGCCCAGACCCTGGCCAACACCTACCTGGCCATCGACAACAATCTCACCGTCGTTCCGGTCATCAACAAGATCGACCTGCCGGGAGCCCAGCCCGACCGCGTCAAGGAACAGATCGACCAGGTCATCGGGCTGGACACCCACAACGCGCTGCTGGTCAGCGCCAGGCACGGCGCCGGGGCGCAGGAGGCGCAGGAGGGAATCGTACGGG
>JAPOZE010000284.1:1816-13227 GCA_026706225.1 Acidobacteriota bacterium | reverse complement strand
TGTTTTTCAGTATCGGCGAAGTGTGCAAGCTGGTGAAGGTGGAGCCCTACGTCCTGCGCTTCTGGGAATCGGAGTTTCCGCGTCTCAAGCCCGGCAAAGGGCCCAACGGCCGACGCATGTACCGCAAGCGGGACATCGAGACGGTTCTGACCATCAAGCACCTCCTCTACGACCAGGGGTTCACCATCGCGGGGGCCCGCAAAGCCTTGGCCTCGGGAGCGGCTTCCGCCGGACCGCGCCAGGGCGGTCGGGAGCCTCCTCAGGTGTCCGAAAGACCTCTTTCGGAGGCGGCATCGGGGACATCCGCGGGCGCTGCGGAGAGGGTCCGCACGCTCAAGTCGGAGCTCCGCGCCATCTTGACAATCCTGAATCGAAGGTGTTAGATTCCGAGTCGGTTTCGGGACGTAGCGCAGCCAGGTAGCGCACACGCTTGGGGTGCGTGGGGTCGGAGGTTCAAATCCTCTCGTCCCGACCATTTTCTTCAGAGTCCATCATTGGCTGCAATCTTACTGACCAACGACGACGGGATCCACTCCGCAGGAATCACCTCACTGGCTCGCTCTCTTTCCCACCTGGGACAGGTCATTACCGTGGCGCCCGACCGGGAGAGGAGTGCCTCCAGCCAGGCCCTGACGCTTTGGCGGCCCATCCGCTACCAGGAGGTTGGGGTGGATCGTTACTCGGTGGAGGGTACACCGGCGGACTGCGTGATCATGGCCCTGAACCACATCCTCCCGAGCAGGCCGGATCTGGTGATCTCCGGAATCAACCGGGGCTCCAACCTGGGCCATGACATCGCCTATTCGGGTACGGTAGCCGGCGCGATGGAAGCCGCCAGGCACGGGATTCAGGCGGCAGCCGTCTCACTGGCGAGGCGGGCGGAATTCGACTTTGAAGAGGCGGCCCAGTTCACGGCCCATCTGGCCGGACAACTGCTGAACAAGCCGCTTCCGCCGGGCTTCATCCTGAACGTCAACGTCCCCGCCGGAGGATGGCAGGGAGTGCGGGTGACTCGCCAGGACACCAGCCCCATCGGTAACCTGGTCGTGGAGAGCCGGGACCCTCGGGGCCGGAAATACTTCTGGCTGGACCAGGAGCTGGAACCCCGAGACCTGCCGGCTGACGGAGACTCGGACTACGTGGCCGTCCGCTCCGGCTGCGTTTCCATCACACCGCTCAAGCTCGACCAGACCGCCCTGGAGTTGAGTTCCGAGTTGAAGTCCTGGGCGGAATTCCTTTCACCGGCAGCTTGCCGCTGATTCAATGACGGGGCGTGGCTCAGCCTGGTAGAGCACCTGGTTCGGGACCAGGGGGTCGGAGGTTCAAATCCTCTCGCCCCGACCATTTGAATCGGCGAGTGCCGCTGATCTTCAATCCTCTGACAGCCACCGGACGCCGGAGAACCCCAGGACAGGGACCCCATGGCCGATTTCTCCCCAGCTCCTCTCCAAGCGGTTGCAGCCTCGACAAGAGACCACGCCGTCCTGTCCCGACAACTGCAGGCGGAGGGATACCTGTTCGTTCGGGGGCTGATCGATCCGGGAAGGGTCGGGCGGGTGCGATCGGATATCGGGCAGCTCCTCATCCGGCACGGTTTCGTCGTGGACGATCCGCAACAGGAGTTGAAGTGGTCGGGCAGGTTGCCGGAATCCACTGAGCTGACCCCCAGCGGCCCCATCGGCCGCATGATCGGCGACCTGCCTTCGCTGACCGAGGTGATCCATGACCGGGAGCTCTTCAGGTTCCTGGGGGCCCTGTTTGACGGCGAGGTCTTCAGTTGGGTCGAGAACGCCGACCGCGTACGGATCATCTTCCAGGATCTCGCGGCCGGCAAGACCCGAGGGCAGCACTTCGACTACGTCACTCCGGCCCACCAGGACGGCTACCATTTTCGAGTGTCGTTCGTCACCTGCTGGGTGGCCCTGATGGACATCGACCTGGCCACCGGCGGGCTGGCCATCTGCCAGCGTTCCCATCGAGAGGGCGTGCATCAGCACTGGTACCGGGGAGCCCACTACCTGGGGATTCCGCAGAACCCCGACCAGGCCCGGGAGATGGCTCGGATGGGAGCCGTTCCGGTGGCCGGCGAGTCGGCACCCGACGACTCACCCAAGACCTGGCTGCGGTCCGACTATCGAGCCGGAGACGTGTTGATCTTTCACCCCCACATGATCCACTGCGGACTTCCCAACCGGTCGCCTCAATTGCGGGTCTCGGCCGACTTTCGCTACCAGCGCCGGGGCGATCCCACCGTGTGGCAATCCGGCTGCCGCCTCTTCGAATGCCACAAATTCCTGGACGAATCCCGCGCCTGCCTGGAGGGGATGGACATCGAGCAGGGGGTGGCCGATCGGGCCTGGGAGCTGATGCGCCGCTTCGGGCCCAGCCCGGACATGGACCTCCCTGCCCAGGCCCAAGCCATGGTGCAGCGGGTGTCGTGATCATCACTCTCCCGACCCACGGCCTGTACCCCTTGAGTCCGTGCCATAACGTTGAGAAATCGCCGTCATGATGGAAGCACCGGTAAGCCGATTCAGATCCCTGTTGCGTTGGGTTCTGCCTGTCCTGCTGGCCGCCTTGCTACTTCCCTCCTGGATACTTTTCTTCTCCGGGGGCATGCTGGCCGTCTACGGCTGGCTGGCGCTCATTAACATCGGCCAACTCCTCGCTCCCCTGACCATTCTGGTTCTGATGGTGCATGCCATCCGCAAGCGTCGCTTCAGCCGGCCGATGTGGGTCACTCTGGCCCTGGCGCTGGTGATCCTTTGGCCCGGTCTGTGGGGATTCGGCGTGCTTGTGATGCCTTTTCCCTACGATATCGATCGGTCGGTACCGCCGGCGACCGTTCGCCTGCCGTCCAACGAGCCTATCCGCGTCGCCTGGGGAGGCGATCGCCTGGCAACCAACTATCACGTATCGACACCGGATCAACGCTGGGCCTACGATCTCGTCGTCGAACCGGCGGCGCATGGCTCGGAAGAGCTGGAGGACTACGGTTGTTACGGAACACCGGTGGTAGCGCCCGTGTCCGCGCGGGTGCACTACTCCACCGACGGAGGGCCCGACCATACGCCGGGCGCGGTCAGCAACGACCGGCAAAACCCGACCGGCAATACGGTCGTGCTCGCTCTCGACACGGAAACCTATCTGGTGATCGCGCACCTCAAGAAAGGTAGCGTTATGGTAGAGGCCGGGGACCGGGTTCAGGAGGGCGAACCTGTCGGTGCCTGCGGCAACTCGGGCAACACCAGCGAGCCCCACATTCACATCCACCATCAACGGCAGGATCCACAGAATCGCCCTCTCAACTTTTCCGAAGGGCTGCCACTCTATTTTCGCGACCACGACGGAGCGGCTATGCCGGAGGGTGGTGTCAAAGTCAGCAATGGAAAAGTCACTTTAACCGGCGCCACGGTGAAGCACTCCCTGGCCGAATGAGCTCACAGTCAACCGGAGTGGGGTTCCTTCCATGAAGCGAGCGGCTGTCTCCTGCCTCATTCTCCTGGTCTCTCTCGTTTCCCTTCCCGCCATCGTCCTGGCCGAGGAGGGCATGTGGAGGCCCGGGCAGCTCCCGGCTCTGGCAGACAAGTTGAGAGCCTTGGATCCGGAGGTGGACGCCGCCGGGCTGTCGGACCTGACCGGACACCCCATGAACGCGGTGATCTGGCTGGGCGGGTGCACGGCCTCTTTCGTGTCGTCCCAGGGCCTGGTGATCACCAACCACCACTGTGCCTACGGCTCCATACAGCACAACTCCAGCGAGGAGCGGAACCTGCTGCAGGACGGCTTTCTGGCTGCCGGCCGGGCCCAGGAGCTTCCGGCGGCTCCGGGCAGCCGCGTGCTGGTCACGGTGGCGGTGGAGGACGTCACCCGGTCGGTGTTGGCGGCGGTTCCCGACGGAGCCGGCCCCCGGGAGCGCTACCAGGCCATCGAAGATAGACAGAAGGCCCTGGTTGCCGAGTGCGAGCAGGACCTGGGGCATCGATGCCGGGTGGCCGCCTACTCCGGCGGGCTGGAGTACGAGTTGATCAAGCAGTTGGAAATCCGGGACGTTCGCCTGGTCCATGCGCCGGCGCTTGCAATCGGCAAGTACGGGGGGGATATCGACAACTGGATGTGGCCCCGCCACACCGGGGACTACGCCTTCTATCGCGCCTACGTGGGCCCGGACGGGAAGCCGGCGGACCATGCGGAGGAGAACGTTCCCTATCGGCCCCGCCATCACCTGAGAGTCTCCACCCGGGGAGTCGACACCGGAGACCTCGTCCTGGTGGCGGGCTATCCGGGGGGCACCGACCGTTACCGCCTGGCCAGCGAGGTGGAGGGGGTCATCCAGTGGGACTATCCCCGCCGCATCGAGGCATTCGAGCAGTGGCGCGACATCATCGATCGGGCGGTGGCCGGACGGGAAGAAAAGGCCCTCAAGTATGCGTCGCTGCAGGCCAGCCTGAACAACGTCATCAAGAACTACCGGGGAATGCTGGAGGGATTTGCCAAGAGCGACATCCTGGAGCGCAAAAGGGCTCTGGAGCGCGATCTGCAGGCCTGGATCGAAGCCGGTCCGGCCGCGCGGTCCGGGCTGAAGACCGCCGCCGCCGATCTGGGGGAACTGGTGGCCGAGTCGCAGTCCGGCAGGGAGGCGGGCCTCTACTACGATTTTCTCGGAGGCCGGTCTTCGCTGCTGAGAGCCGCCCGCAGGCTGTACCGGCTCAGCCGGGAGCGTCAGAAGCCCGACGGGCAGCGGGAGCCCGGCTACCAGGAACGCGACTTGGCCCGCATCCGAGAGAGGCTGAAGCGCATCGATCGGACCTTCGACCCGGAGGTGGACCGCGCCTGCTGGCGCCAGTTTGTGCTGAACTACTCCAAGCTCCCGGCAGAGCAGCACGTCCCAGCCTTCGACGACTGGTTCGGGATCCGATCGGCCGGGGTGCAGGAAGCTGAGCTGGATCGGCGGCTGGACGAGATGTACGGGCAGACCCGATTGGGAGATCTTGAAACCCGGCTTTCCTGGATGAAGGCGGCGCCCCGGGACTTCGAGGCCAGCCAGGATCCCTTCATCCGGATGGCCGTCAGCCTCTACGACAGCGATATGGAACGGGAGGAGCGCGACAAGGAGCTTCAGGGAAGATTCGACCAGGCGCGGCCGCGCTTCATGGAGGCTCTGATCGCCTACAACCAAGGCCGGGGCAAGTCCGTCTATCCCGACGCCAACTCGACCCTGAGGGTCACCTACGGCACCGTCAAGGGGTATTCGGCCAAGGATGGAGTCCGCTACCTTCCCTTCACCACCCTGCGGGGCATCCTGGAGAAAGACACGGGACAAGAGCCCTTCAATGCCCCTATCGGGCAGCTCGAGCTGATTCGCGGTCGGGAATTCGGCAGCTACTACGTGAAAGCTCTGGATTCGGTGCCGGTAAATTTTTTGAGCACCCTGGATGCGACCGGAGGCAACTCGGGCTCCCCTACCTTGAACGGGCGCGGGGAGCTGGTGGGGCTGCTGTTCGACGGCAACTGGGAGAGCATCGTTGCCGACTGGGATTTCATTCCGGCCATCACCCGGTCCATTCACGTGGACATCCGCTACGCTCTCTGGATCATGGAGCACCTGGACGGCGCCCACCGCCTCCTGAGCGAGATGGGGGTGAAGGCCGTCTCCTCGGACACAGAGTCCCGTCCGAAGCAGACCGGGCGGTAACTCCCTGTCCTGAGGATGTGGATCCGGCGTTGGAGCGGCGGGAGCCACTCTGTCAGCGGGCAGTCTGCCCGCGTCTCAGGGGGCGCTGGGGTTTGGTGGGTTCGTTCGGATAGAGGTGGCCCACCTGGTCGGCGTAGCCGTTGAACATCAGGGTGGGGCGCCGAGGCCCCCGGCGCGGCGCCGCATTGGCCACCAGCATGTAGTCCCATTCCTGGGACCATCGGGGATGGGGAACGTTGGGGTTCACGTTGCTGAGGTAGCCGTATTCGTGCTCGTAAGGCTTGGCCGACCAGAAGGTTCCCGGCTTTTTGGCGACCAGCTCGATCTTCACGATGGACTTGGGTGACTTGTAGCCGTATTTCCAGGGCACGATGATCCGCACGGGCGATCCGTGCTGCTTGAGCAGAGGCTTGCCGTAGACTCCGGTCACCGCCAGGGTCAGGTCGTTCATGGCCTCGTCCAGGCGCAGGGCTTCGTAGTAGGGCCAGGGGTAGTGCTTCTGTCCGAGTCCCGGCATCTGGTCGGGCCTGTGGGCGGTGATAAAGCGGACGTGTCGGGCCTTGCCGGTGGGCTGAACGGCCTCGAGCAGCTTGCTCAGGGGGAATCCCGTCCAGGGGATGTTCATGGCCCAGGTTTCCACGCACCGGAAGCGGTAGACCCGCTCTTCCTGCTCGAATCCGAACAGGTCGTCCAGATCGAAGGTTCGGGGCTTGTGACACTCGCCGCCCACCTCCACCTTCCAGGGCTCCACTTCAAACCTGCCGGTGTATTGCCAGACCGGCCCCCCGCGGTTGGGAAGAAACTCGTAGAAATTGTTGTGCGTCGCCGCCACCAGGCGGTCGGTCAGTTCGAGACCTTTGGGATCGAAACCGGCGTTGCGCTTGGCCGGGAACACCTCCGGTCGCTCGAAGGGAAGGGCCAGGGGGCCGCCTTCCGGAGGCGGAGGCGGCTGGGCGCAGCCCAGGGAGGGAAAGAGGTAACTGCCCGCACCCGCCAGCAGGACTGTCTGCGCGAACCTGCGGCGGTTCAGGAATACCGACTCTTCTGTAGGATCCAAACGCGGAAGCTGAAAGGTCTTGCTCACCGTTTTACCTCCACTGGTTTCCGGATTGGGGGCCGGGGGCGTCCGACTGGCGCTGTGACCATCCCTTCGGCCAGGAAGGATTCAAGAGGAAACCGCCTCCCCGATCGAATCTTAGCACGGGAGATGGATGCAGGCCGTGGAATTGCGGTTGGCTGGCGGGCTGATAGCATGGAGACCACCGGGACCCGCACGGCTCCAACGAATGACAGCTAGCGAGGCCGTCCGTCAAGCCGGCAGGCAGGAAGAAAGGTGCCCACCAAGGGGCATCGAAGGATCATGAAGAAGATGACGCCATCCGACCGATCCGCCGCCGCGCCTGTCGAGACCCTTCCCCCTCCCGGGGACTTCCTGGGGCGGCTGCGCCAGGTCGGACCTTCCCTCATCCTGACCGCCGGGATCGTGGGCTCGGGCGAGCTGATCGTCACCACCACGCTGGGAGCCAGGCTGGGATTTGCGGCGCTGTGGCTCATCTTGTTGAGTTGCGCCTCCAAGGTGGTCCTGCAGGTGGAGATCGGACGCTACGCCATCTCCTCGGGGGACTCGTCGCTCAGGTCGGCAGACCGGATTCCTGGCCCGCGCTGGCGAGCTTCCTGGGTGGTCTGGGGTTGGCTCTTGAGCACCCTGATCTCCGCCAGCCTGGTTGGGGGAATCGTCGGCGGTGTGGCTCAATGCCTCCACCTGGTCCTTCCACACCTGAGTGTCACTGCCTGGGGAATCCTCGCCTGCCTGGTGACGCTGGGGATCCTGCTCAGTGGCGGCTACAGCGTGGTCGAGCGCGGGGCCATGCTGATGGTGGTGGCTTTCAGCCTGACCACGGTGGTGGCGGCGGGGGCCCTGCAATGGTCCGGCCACGCCCTGTCTCCGGAAAACGTCTGGGAGGGGCTGACGTTTCAACTGCCCGCTCAGGGGGGCCTGGCCCTGGCCTTTGCCCTGTTCGGCTTGACCGGAGTCGGCACCTCCGATCTGTTCGCCTATCCCAACTGGTGCCTGGAGAAGGGATACGCCCGCCATATCGGGCCCCGCAACGGCCGGCCGGACTGGAACCAGCGGGCGCGGGGCTGGATCCGGGTGATGCAACTGGATGCCTTGCTGGCCATGGGCATCTATACCACCATCACGGTTGCCTTCTACCTGCTGGGCGCCGCCGTCCTTCACGGCCAGGGTCTGGTGCCCGAGGGCGGCCGGATGATCGCCACCCTTTCCAGGACCTTCACCGGAATTTTCGGCCCCTGGGGCTACTTCGTTTTTCTTACCGGAGCCCTGGTCACTCTCTACTCCACCTTGTTCGCCTCGGTGGCGGCCAACGCCATCATGGGACTGGATTGCCTGACCGTTTTCGGTTTCCTTGCGCGCAACCGCCCGCTGCAGCGGGTCCGCTGGCGAAGAGGCCTGCAGGTCTTCTGGGCGGCGGTATACGCCACCATCTTTCTGGCCTTTCCGGAGCAGCCGGTTCAGCTCATCGTCGTGGGAGGCGTGGTGCAAACCGGCATGTTGCCGGTGATTGCCTGCTCCATCCTCTACCTGCGCTACCGCCGGCTGGATCGCGGGATCGGTCCCTCCCCATGGGTCGACTGGCTGCTGTGGCTGTCCGCCGGACTCACGCTCTGCGTGGCTGCTTATACGCTGCTGGGACACCTGTATGGGTGAGGAACAGTGGAGGGTGGTGATTCGGCCCGCGTTCAGGAGCCGCCGGGCGTGGTTGCCGTCTGTGCCATGGCTTCCCGTCCGGCCGGCGTCAGCAGGACGGCCCGGCCCAGCACCCTGCCGGATCTCAGGTCCGCCATGGCCCGGTTGATCTCCTCCAGCGGATAGGGGTGGGTCACCAGGGGTTTCAACTTGTTCTGCGCCAACAGTTGAACCGCACCCACCAGGTCCTGCAGGCGGCCGCAACGGGTGCCGACGATCTCCAGCTCATTCTGTGCCATCCGTTTTCCGTTCAGCCCGTAGGTCTCGGGCGTGTAGCCGACCACGGTGAGGCGTCCCCCGGGGCGAAGGCCGTCCACCCCGGCTGCCAGGGTCTGCTCCACCCCGACACAGTCAATCACACCGTCGGCCCCCTCCCCCCGGGTAAATTCCCGGATGGCCTCCTGGACGTTGCCGCGGGTGGAGTCGATAGCGAAATCGGCGCCCATCCGGAGGGCGAAATCGGCCTTTTCCGCGACCCGGTCTACGGCCAGGACGCTGGCGCCGGCCAGCTTGGAGATCTGAATGGCCGAGAGGCCCACGCCCCCGGCTCCAAAGATGACGATGCGGTCGTTCAGCCCCACTCCGGCCCGGTCCACGGCGTGCAGGGCGGTGATGCGGGCATCGGCCAGCACGGCTGCTTCCGGCCAGGGGATGGTGTCGGGAAGCGGGACCAGTTGTCGGGCCGGAATGGCCAGGTATTCGGCGTGGCCGCCCCGGTCCTTGGCTCCCAGGACCCCCGTCATGTGGGGGCAGAGTTGTTCGCGGTGGGTCCGGCACATGCGGCAGCGGCCGCAGGTGGAGAAGTTGTAGACCACCACCCGGTCGCCCGGCTTCACCCGGGTGACCCGTTCTCCTACCTCGGAGACCACGCCGGCCACCTCGTGGCCCAGGATGGCGGGGAGATCGGGGCTGTAGCCGAAACCGTCCACGATTTTCAGGTCGGTGCCGTCGGTCCCGCAGGCCATCACCTGAATCAAGGCTTCCTCGTCCCCGAAAGCGGGCCGGGGCCTATCCTCGATCTCCAGAGGCCGGCCCAGTTGTTTGAGAACGGCGGCTATCATCGGGACTTCCCTTTCTCGTTGAGAGTTTCCAGGGATTGATCCGTCAATCCCGTATTCTTAAGCTGTCGGCTGAGGCTGGTAACGCTCGACGTGGATCTCACCCTCACGCTCTTTTGCCTGCGAGACATCGTAGGCCGCCTGCAAGCGTATCCAGGTCTCCGTCGTAGAGCCAAAAGCCTTCGCGAGCCGGACCGCCATCTCGGTCGACATGCGAGCGTGACCATTCACTAGGTTCGAGAGTGCTTGGCGGCTGACGCCCAGGATCTTGGCGCCTTTGGTGACGTTGAGGCCAAGAGGCTCCAAACAGGATACGCGCACGACCTTGCCCGGGTGCGGGGGCCTTTTCATAGGCATGGTGCTTTTCTCCTCAGTCAGTGGTAGTCGATCAATTCAACGTCGTAGGCATCTTCACCTTCGAAACGGAAGATGATGCGCCAATTGGCCTTCACGGTCACCGACCAATAGCCCTTCAGCTTCCCTTTCAGGGCGTGCAACCGGTAATGGGGAAGGCGCATAGCTTCAGGGGATCTTGCAACATCGAGTTGGGCGAGCATGACTTCCACCCGGTCGTGCAGGTCGGGACGAATGAGGGTGCGGTCATTGCGTTCGTAGAAACGCTTGATCCCACGATGTCGGAAGCTCCTTATCACTCATGGAATGTACTGTGTCAACCGGCACTTGTCAAATATGATAGGGTCAACCGGTGGCTGACAGTAAGGCTCCTCAACGTGGCTTCGGGCTGGTGTGCTCCCTTTCGGCTTAATCACGGAGTCGAGCGGGTTAGGTGGAAGAGGCGCCGGGGTCTACGTTGGGCGCTCGGTCCGTGAGTGGAGGAATCCTCCGTCGTTGACACTCCCGGTGCAAGCCCCTAGTATGGCCTTTCCGGCTCGGCTCACTTGACGGCAATTGCTGCAATCAAGAGTTTTACCCACGGGCCAATTCCAACAGGGAGGGACGACACCAGTGAAACTCGGATCGGGTCAGTTGACATTTGAAGAGGCGGAGGGTTGGGCCAGGCTGCCCGAGGGATGGGACCTGGGAGAAGTCCCCGGGATCGCGGTGGACTCGCGGGACCGGGTCTACGCATTCTGCCGCGCCGAAAATCCGGTGGTGATCTTTGACCGGGACGGCAGTTATGTGGACTCCTGGGGTAAGGGACTCTTCGTGAGGCCCCACATGATTTTCATCGGCCCCGACGACTCCGTTTACTGCGTGGACGACAACGGGCACCGGGTTCACAAGTTCACGACTGAGGGTGAGCTGCTGATGACCCTGGCGCCCACCGACGGCGTGGCCGACACCGGCTACAATGGCACCGACGTCCAGTCCATCCGGCGTTCGGGTCCCCCGTTCAACACCCCTACCGACGTGGCCCTGGCTCCCGACGGAAACCTGTTCGTCTCCGACGGATACGGCAATGCCCGGGTTCACAAGTTCAGCCCCGACGGCCAACTGCTGCTCTCCTGGGGAGACCCCGGAGACGGACCCTCGCAGTTCAGACAGCCTCACGGCGTCTACGTGGATCCCGAGGGAAAGGTCTATGTGGCCGACCGACAGAACTGCCGCATCCAGATCTTCTCGCCCGAGGGAGAATTTCTGGACCAGTGGACCGAAGTGTGGTGGCCGAACGATTTATGCCAGGATCGGGAGCAGAACTTCTGCGTGGCCGAGATCGGCGGCATCTTCATGTATGGGCGCGAGGCCCGGCTGGACAAGCCGGCCGCCAGAATGACCGTCAGGGCCGCCGACGGAAGCATCCTGGCCGAGTGGTGCGAGCAGGACCCCTACGGCACGGGACGCTTTTTCTCTCCCCATTCGGTGGCGGTGGATTCCCACGGGGACATCTACGTCGGCCAGGTCACCTTCTCCTACACCAAGCGCCAGG
>JAPOZE010000284.1:0-1247 GCA_026706225.1 Acidobacteriota bacterium | reverse complement strand
AGCACGGAAGGCGTGGACTGCTCCCTTTGTCATGGAAACAAGCATCGCTCGGCGGAGGATGTGGCGTTGGTCAGGACGGCCACGCCGGATGTCTGTGCCACCTGCCATCCGATCCAGACCAAGCAGTTCGAGGGCGGCAAGCACGCGCTGGCCTGGGTCAGCATGAACGCCATGCCCACGACCCATTGGCTGCCGATGGCGATGACCGAAGGCATGAAAGGCTGCGGCGGTTGCCATCGCCTGGGGCTGAAGAGCGAAGAAGAGATCCGGGAGTTGAAGGCGGAAGGTGTGATGTTCGGGCTCGCCTCCTGCGATGTCTGCCACACGCGTCACCTGTTTTCCGTCAAGGAAGCCCGGGAACCGCAGGCATGCCGGACCTGCCACATGGGCATCGATCATCCGCAATGGGAAATGTACTCCTCATCCAAGCATGGCGTTCGGCACCTGCTCAAGCAGACCGGAACGCTGCCGGAGGAGTCTGCGGCGCCCACTTGCCAGACCTGTCACATGCCGCAGGGGGACCACGGCGTACGGACCGCCTGGGGCTTCCTGGCGGTGCGATTGCCCTTGCCGAAAGACCCGCAGTGGGCGGCCGATCGCACGACCATTCTTCAGGCGTTGGGGGTCCTGGACCCTCAGGGGAATCCGACCGCGCGTCTGGATGCCGTCAAGCAAGCGGACGTCGCCCGCCTGACCCACGAAGAGTGGCAGGTGGAGCGCGACCGCATGATCGAGATTTGCGAGCAATGCCATTCGGCCAACCTGGTGCGGGCCGAGCTCAAGAAGGGCGACGAAATGATCCGGGAGACCGACCGACTGCTGGCCGAGGCGATTCGCATTGTCGGCGCGCTCTATCGGGACGGGGTGTTGCGCAAGCCGGATCACTACGCCTACGACTTCCCGGACTTGCTGGCTTTCCACGACGCCCCCTCGGTGATCGAACAGCGACTCTTCAAGATGCACCTGGAACACCGGATGCGAGCCTTTCAGGGTGTGTTCCACAACAATCCCGATTACGCGCTTTGGTACGGTTGGAGCGAGATGCTGCAGGATCTGACCGAGATCAAGACGCTGGCGGCGGAGCTGCGCGAAGGCCGGTAGCCGAGGCCGCGGGGTCCTTTCCCAATGACCGGTTACGCCATAAGCCTGGGGTTCCTGGCGGTCGTGACTATCGCCCTGATCGGGCTGCTGGTTCGCAGGCCCGAGTCGACCGGCACGCTCGGGGGCAGGATACTGGCATTCCTGGC
>JAPOZE010000458.1 GCA_026706225.1 Acidobacteriota bacterium | reverse complement strand
TCTATCCCGAAGAGGTCTACGCCTTCACTCCCAAGGGCAAGGTGATCATTCTTCCCCGGGACGCCACCCCGGTCGACTTTGCCTACGCCATTCACAGCGAAGTCGGGGCCTGTTGCGTCGGAGCCAAGGTGAACGGCCGCATCGTGCCCCTCCGGTCCCGACTCAAGAACGGCGACATCGTCGAGATCCAGACACAAACCGGCCACGTGCCCAGCCGGGACTGGCTGTCCTTTGTCAAGACCTCGCGGGCACGCAACAAGATCAGGCATTTCTTGAACGTCAGCCGCCGGGAACGCGCCATAGAGCTGGGCAGGCGCATCCTGGAGAAGGAGGCCAAGCGGCTCAAGCTCAACCTGAAAAAGCACCTGGAAGACGGGTCGCTGTTGGCGGCCGCCCGGCCCTACCGGTGCGACAAGGTGGAGAACATCTACTCCGCATTGGGCTTCGGCAAGATCTCGGGGCGGATGCTGCTGAGCAAGCTGGTGCCGCCGGGCGAATTGAGCCGGGTGCAAAAGGACAAGCCCGGCAAATTCACCTCGGCCGTCAAGAAGGTTCTGGGGCTGTCTTCGGACGGGTCTCTCAAGGTCAAGGACATCGACGGGCTTCTGGTCTATCGGGCCAAGTGCTGCAACCCGATTCGCGGCGAGCCCATTGTGGGCTACATCACCCGGGGCAAGGGAGTCGCCGTGCATGCCAGGCGCTGCGCCAACGTGGGCAACCTCCTCTATGAAGCCGATCGCAAGATCGATGTTTCCTGGACGGGAACGGTTGGAGGAATCTATGCCGTCAAGCTTTCCATCTCGGTAGACGACAGGCAGGGAATGCTGGCCGAGATCACTTCCCGCATCTCCGACATCAAGACCAACATCAAGAATATCGAAGCTCAGGCCTTCGAAGACCGTCACGGACTCATTCACGTCACCATTGAAATCAGCGACCTCAAGCACCTGGAGAAGGCCGTCCATTCGATCAAGAAGATCAAGGGGGTCAACGAGATCGTCTGGCAATAGTCCGAGGCTGGGAGAGAACCATGAAAACCATCATTCAAACCGGCGAGGCACCCGGCGCCATCGGCCCCTATTCGCAAGCGGTCAGAGCCAGGGCCTCCGAATTCCTTTTTCTCTCCGGACAGATCGGGCTGGACCCGCAAACGGGCGAACTGGTTCCGGGAGACATCGAGGACCAGACCGAGCGGGTCTTGAGGAATCTGGAGGGAGTCCTGCGGGCCGCGGGCAGCTCGCTGGACCAGGTGGTCAAGACCACCATCTACCTGACAGACATGCAGGAGTTTCCGCGGGTCAACCAGGTCTACGGGAAATTCTTCGGCGAAAGCCTTCCCGCCCGGGCTACGGTTGGCGTTTCATCGCTGCCCAAGGGAGCTCTGGTGGAGGTCGAAGCCCTGGCGGTGGTGGGGTGATTCCCCCCGGCGCGGGGGAGCGAACAGCAGCCTAGTGGGACTTCACGATACGCCCGGACCGAATGCAGGCAGCGCACACGCGGGCTCGCCTGCGCCTCCCGTCAATCACGATCCGCACCCGATGCAGGTTGGGGTTCCATCGTCTCTTGGTTGCGTTGTTGGCGTGGCTGACGTTGTTCCCAAACATCGGACCCTTTCCACAGAGTTCACACCGGGCAGCCATGACAAGCCTCCTTCAAACCAGGTTGCAGAGCCGAGAGGATAGCAAAAGCCTCTCCCACGGTCAAATGCCCTCAAGTCGAAACCGTATGCCCGGGGCCTGTCGGATCTCGGACCACCGAAAAGGCCGACCCGGCCCGTTCTCATTTCGAGGCAATCCTCCATGTTGACCCTTGGCATTGAATCGTCCTGCGATGAAACGGCAGCCTCCGTCCTGGAAGACGGCAGGCGAATCCTCTCCAATATCGTGGCCTCCCAGGAGGATGTCCACAAGCGATATGGAGGAGTGGTCCCCGAGTTGGCTTCACGACGACACCTCGAAAACATTTCCCCGGTGGTCAAGGCCGCCCTGGGCGATGCCGGAATCCGAGGGCGGGATCTGGACGGCGTGGCGGTAACTCAGGGCCCCGGGCTGGTCGGGTCGCTCCTGGTGGGGATCAACTACGCCAAGGCCCTGTGTTTCAGTCTCGATCTTCCCCTGGCAGCCGTGCACCACCTGGAAGGACATATCTTCTCGGTTCCCCTGACCCTCTGGCAGGAACCGGGGCAGGAGGAGGCGGCAGACCTGGAGGGGCTCCTCCCCGCCCTGGCCCTGGTGGTCTCGGGAGGACACACCAGCCTGTATTGGATCGAAGGTCTGGGTCTCGGGGAACGGGAAGAGGCCGATTACAGGCTCCTGGGGCGGACCCGGGACGATGCGGCCGGAGAAGCCTTCGACAAGGTGGCCAAGCTCCTGGGCCTCGGCTATCCCGGTGGAGCCGTCATCGAGCGGCTGGCCCGGCGCGGAGACCCCCATGCGGTCAAGCTGCCCATCCCTCGCATTGACAACGGAAAGCTGGATTTCAGCTTTTCCGGAATCAAGACCGCGGTATTGCGCTACACCCAAAAACACCTCAGCCGGGAACTGTCCGCCGGAAACTGGGAGGGCGAAGAGTCCGTGCCCCGGCCGGTTCTCGATCTGGCCGCCAGTTTTCAGCACACCGCCATCAGGATCCTTGGAAAGACGCTGCTCGAAGCCAGTCTCGACTACCCGCCCCGTTCCGTCATGGTCTCGGGAGGCGTCGCCTGCAACCGGGCCCTTCGCCGACACTTGCAGGAACTCTTTGCAGAGCGTCGCTTGCCGGTTTTCTTTCCCACCCCCATCCTCTCCACCGACAACGCCGCCATGATAGCGGCGGCGGGTCACCCCAAGCTCTTGAAGCAGCAGTTCGCCAACCTGAGCATCAACGCCGACGCCCGCTTCAGGCTGGCCTGAATGCTCACCCTGAATGCAATTGAGTTTTCCGTTCGATTTCAGTAGATTCGGGTCATGGCCGCCTTTCTGAAGTGCATCGAGGAGGACTGCCGCAAAGTCGTCTCCGCCATGTCCAAGGCGTACGTCTGTCCGACTTGCGGAGGTCTGCTGGACGTGGTCTACGACTTTCAGTTCGACGACCCGCAGAAGATCAAGCATCTCTTCCTGCAGCGGCGCCTTTCCAACCGTCTCCTCGACCTCAGCGGCGTCTGGAGATACCGGGAACTGCTTCCGTTCTGCACGGACTTTTCCAAGGTGGTGTCCATGCAGGAAGGAAACACTCCCATCTACGAGGCCTCGAGATGCGCGGAGTACGTGGGACTGAAGCAGTTGCACCTCAAGCACCAGGGACTGAATCCGACCGGATCCTTCAAGGACAACGGCATGACTGCCGGAGTCACCCAGGCCAACCTCCTCAACTCCAGAATGGTGGCCTGCGCCAGCACGGGAAACACCTCGGCCTCCATGGCGGCCTATGCGGCTCGCGCCGGCATGAAGGCCGTGATCTTCATTCCCGACCAGCAGATCGCTTTCGGAAAGCTGGCCCAGAGCCTGGACTACGGAGCGCTGACCCTGCAGTTGGAGGGTGACTTCGACGAATCGATGAAGCTGGTGAAGGAAATCACCCAGGAGACCGACGTCTACCTGCTGAATTCGATCAACCCCTTTCGACTGGAAGGACAAAAGGCGATTATCATCGAGATGCTGTGCCAGCGCGACTGGAAGGTGCCCGACCGGGTGGTGGTCCCCGGGGGAAACCTCGGCAACAGCGCCTCCTTCGGCAAAGCCATCAAGGAATTGCACGACCTGGGCTTTATCCCCAAGATGCCCATGGTCACCATAATCCAGGCCCAGAGGGCCAATCCTCTTTACCAGACATTGATCTACCATTCCCCCAGGCTGGTCCGTGTCGAAGCCCACACCCTGGCCACCGCCATCAAGATCGGTAATCCGGTCTCCTGGAAGAAGGCGGTGCGGGCCATGGACTGGACGCAGGGATGGTGCGATTTTGTCAGCGAGCAGGACATTGCCGACGCCAAGGCCATCATCGGCAGGGACGGCATCGGCTGCGAGCCCGCCTCCGCCACCACCGTAGCCGGAATCAGGAAACTGATCGGGACGCGGGAAATCGATCCCGAGGAAGAGGTGGTGGCGGTCCTGACCGGCAATCTGCTCAAGGACCCCGACTATGCCACCAACTACCACCAGGATTCCCTGTACGAAGAGGCAACCTACAGGAACGAGCTGCTGGACAAGAAAGACAAGGTGCGTTCCACCTTTGCCAATTCCCCCATCAAAGTCAAAGCCGACAAGAATGAAATCCTGAAGATCCTGAATCTGTAGCTGGTGTCCTGCCTCAGAGAGGGAACGCCAGCCGGAGAGGAACCATGCTGAACCTATCGACCCAAACCGTGCTCCTGTCTCTCACCCTCCTGTCGGGCCTCGCTCCCGCAACTCCTGTCCCTGGACAGCCGGAAGGCGAGTCCGCCTCCGCCGACGACAAGGCCGTCGTCACCATCGGAGACGAGACCCTTACCCGGGCTCAGGTGGACGACATGCTTCGACTGCTGCCTCCCCAACAGCGCTCCCTGTTCTCGAAACCCGAGGGCAGGCAGGCCTTTGCCGACTACATCGTCCGTTCCAAGCTCTACAGCCTGGAAGCCAGAAAACGGAGGTGGGACGCTCGCCCGGAAGTTGAGCAGACCATTCGCCAGTTCCAGGCCAAGCTGGAAAAGAACCAGGTGAGGGGGCTCCCGATCGAGGATGACGAAGACCGCAAGCAGGTCCTGGAACTCTTCGAGGAGGGCCTGCTCATGAAGGTGGCGGAAAAGGAGTTGAAGGAGGAATTGGCGGTCTCGGCCATGGAGGTCGGGAGCTATTACCAGGAAAATGCCGCCGTCTTCGACATGGTGAGAGGCCGCCGGCTGGTCATCCGCTCGGAGGCTTCCAACTTTTTCTTTGGCGACAACCGACTCAAGGACCAGACCTTGTCCGACGAGGAAGCCAAGGCCAAGGCCGAAAAGCTTCGCCGGGAAATTGAGGAGGGGGCGGACTTCGAGGTGATGGCGGCCAAGCACTCCGAGGACCCGCTGACCTCCGGCGTCGGCGGAGACACCGGTGTCGTGCGCCGCGGACTGCCCAACAAGACCCTGGTGACTCCTCCCGAGGTCGACCTGCTCTTCAGCCTGGAGGAAGGGGATCTCAGCCCCATTGTGGAAACGCCTATGGGATTTGCTCTGCTGAAGCTGGAGGAAAAGAGGAAGATGAGCCTGATCGAAGCCCACCCGGAGATCCAGGCGCGCATCCGGAATCAAAAGCTGGAGGACTGGTATCAACAAATGCGGCTCAAGCACCGCATTGTTGTCGACCCCTCCTTTTTCGAAACCTGGGTCGAATTCACCCCCCCCGGCTAAAGCAGCGGAGTGATGCGTTCTTCCAGCTTCTTCAGGTCGTGGGTCTCCTCGTTCCTGCCCTCCACGTATCGACCCACGATGTTGCCCTTGCGATCCACCAGCACCAGGTAGGGAATGCTGAAGTTCGGGCGCTGGGGGGAAACCTTGAGGTAGTTCATGGCGATGGAAAAGTCGCCCAGGAGGATGGGATAGGTCAATCCGTATTTCTTGATGTAGGGCTCGACGTCCTTGGCCTTTCCCCGATCATGGGAGATCCCCAGGACCACAAACCCCCGATCCTTGTACTTTCGATAGAGCTTTTCCAGGAGCGGGTTGGTACGCTGACAGTCTGGACACCAGGTCTGAAAGAAGGCCATCAACACCACCTGCCCTTTCAGGCTGGTCGACTTGATGACCTCGTCGCCATCCCAGGTGGGCAGGATAAAGTAAGGGGCCGGCTCCGTCTCCGCCTTCTTCTGCAGCGGCGCGGCCGAGGAGACCCCCGCGGCGCAAACGGCAACCACCAGCCAAGTCGCAATAAACCATCGATTCCGCAACACTTCCACCTCCGATCGACCGTCGGACCGGTTCCGATTGGGGATTCGCCGGGAGGGAGGAGACGGCGTCAGTCGCAGAGTGGGTTCCGACACAACCGCTCCCGGCAAGAACAGGGGCCAATCCAAGCCCTACGGATTTTCATAGCATAGCCCATCCCCTTCCCCCGGGCAACGCCGGCCGCGGGTCCCCTGCCGCCAACCGATTGGCCGCCGCCCCTGAGCGACTGACGTGAAATGGTATACTTCCGCCGCCACCGGGTGGCGAAGAAACTCATTGTCCTTGCTTCGTACCCCTTGGTGGATTGAGAGCGGCCTCTTTCTGTCTTGATCGAATCCGACTTCACCCTCAGCCATCCCAACCGACTGAAGGTCCGCTGCACCCTCCGCATTCCCGAGGGCAAGGGGATGGTCACTCCGGTGGTTGTGGCTCACGGTTTTCTGGGCTTCAAGGACTGGGGATTCTTCCCCTACCTGGGGCGGCGTCTGAGCGAGGCCGGATTCGCCGCCATCACCTTCAACCACGCGCTTTCGGGAATCCGGGACAATCCCTGGAAGATCGACGATCCGGAGGGGTTCTCCAGCAACACAACCACCCAGGAACTGCGGGACTGGGACCTGGTGACGGATGCCTTGCTGCTGGGGAAAGTGCCGTTTTCCGACCGAATGCGCCTGAATGCCGTGGGAGCGGCCGGACACAGCCGAGGGGGAAGCTACGCCATTCTGCTATCCCGCCGGGTGCCGCAGATCGCATCGATCGTCACCTGGGGAGCCATCCGCACCTTTGACCGGTTCGATGCCGAAACCCGCCGGCGCTGGCGAAACCAGGGATACCTCGCGGTCCCCGGGGAGGAGCACCAAGCGCCTCTGAGAATGGGGGTGGGAGCCCTGGAGGCGCTGGAGCGCAACGATCACCGTTTACAGGTGCTGACAGCGGTGAGAGAGTCCACCATTCCCATCCTGTTTCTGCACGGCCGCCGGGACCGCCGGGTCCCGTTGTCGGAAGGCGAACGCCTGTGGCAATGTGCCGATCCCCGACTCTGCCGATTCCACGTCATCGAAAATGCCGGCCACACCTTTCACACCCGCCATCCTCTGAGGACCCCTTCCCTGCCCCTCCTGCAAGCGGTTTCCAGGACCATCGACTGGTTCGGGAATACCCTGCCTCAGTAGCCGGTCACGACTCACGCGTCCAGGGCCCATCGGCAGACGTCGTCGAAGTGGCCGGCGAAACTCACCGACAGACCCTTCCTCAAGTAGTCCGGAAGTTCCTCGTAGTCCTTGCGGTTGCCTTCAGGAAAAATCAGGCGGACCAGGCCGGCCCGGCGCGCCGCGATCACCTTTTCCCTGACCCCGCCAATCGGCAGCACCCGCCCGGTCAGGGTCAACTCTCCCGTCATGGCCAGGCCCTGCCCCGCCGGCTTCTTCCGGATCAGCGAAACCAGGGCGGTGGCCATGGTGATCCCCGCAGAGGGCCCGTCCTTGGGAATGGCGCCGGCCGGAACGTGCAGGTGAACGAAGTGCCGGTCGAAAAATTCCACGTCGCCGGACAGGTCGGCCACGCGGGACATGACGTAGGAGTAGGCGATTTCGGAACTCTCGACCATCACCTCTCCCAGTTGTCCCGTCTGCTTGAACCCCTTGCGCCGGCTGGCCACGGCCGTCGCCTCCACCTGCAAGGTCACGCCGCCCAGGCTGGTCCAGGCCAGTCCTGTCACCACACCGGGGGCATGGGGCGCCAGTTCGTCCACCTTGTGGATGGGCTTCCCCAGGTAGGCCTCGATATTCTTCGGGGTGACGACAATCCTTCTGCCGGAGTCCCGGGACAGCTCGAGCGCAGCCTTGCGGGCAATCTTCCTGATCAGGTTTTCCAGGCTGCGCACTCCGGCCTCGCGCGCATAGCCGTCGATCATGGCGATGAGCGCCGCCTTTCGGATACCGATCCGGGTCCGCGTCAAACCGTGGTTGCGAATCGACTTGGGAATGAGGAAGCGCCTGGCGATCTCCAGCTTCTCTTCCGGGATGTACCCCGAGAGCCGGATCACTTCCATGCGATCCAGGAGCGGCGATGGAATGGTATCGGTGCGGTTTGCCGTCACCACGAACAGGACATTGGACAGGTCGAAGGGAACATCCAGGTAGTGGTCGCGGAAGCCGGCATTCTGCTCGGGATCCAGGACTTCCAGCAGGGCCGAGGCGGGGTCGCCCCGGAACGAAGCGCCGATCTTGTCGATTTCGTCCAGCATGATGACCGGATTGGAGGTGCCGGCGGTCTTCAGGGCTTGAATGAATTTCCCGGGCATGGCTCCTATATAGGTGCGCCGGTGCCCCTTGATTTCGGCCTCGTCTCTCATCCCCCCCAGGGAAAACCGATAGAAGCGGCGCCCCAATGCCGCGGCAATGCTCTTCCCCACGGACGTCTTGCCCACCCCCGGAGGCCCTGCCAGGCAAATGATCGAGCCCGAGATATCTCCCTTCATCCTGCCTACGGCGATGAATTCCAGGATTCGTTCCTTGACCTCCTCCAAGCCGTAGTGGTCTCGATCCAGCACCTTTCGCGCCCGGCCCAGGTCATAGGAATCGCGAGTGTGCCTCCCCCACGGGAGCACGGTCAGCCAGTCCAGGTAGTTCCGGGTGACCGTGTATTCCGGAGAAGTGGTTTCCAGGATCTTCAGCTTGGCCAGTTCCTCCTCGATCGAGGCACGGACTTCGCCTGTCAGCTTCAGCGACTGCAGGCGTTCCTCGAACTTCTCGACCTCGGCAGTCTTCCCTTCCTTCTCCAGGCCCAGCTCTCTCTTGATGGCCTTGAGTTGCTCCTTGAGAAAGAACTCTCTCTGCTGAGCCGAAATCTTCTCTTCGATCTGGGTGGTGATCTTCTTCTGAAGCCTGGAGAGATCCACTTCTCTTCGCAGCAGGGTCAATACCCGATCGATCCTGTGGCGCACGTCGAAGGTTTCCAGAATCTTCTGCAGTTCCCGGCCCTCGGCCGTAGTCAGATGGGCCGCAAAGTCAGCCAGCTTGGCGGGATCCTCCAGGCTGGATCGACTCAGGAACAGCTTGATGGCCTCGGATTGCAGCGGGTCCAGCTTCACCAGCTCCTTGAGACTGGAGACGATGGCCATCGAGTAGGCCTTGAGCTCCAGGTTGACCGAGAGTTCCGTCGCATAGTGATAGTCCACCCGGGCGAACAGGCCGGTCTCCCCCAAGTCCATCTCCCGGACCGTGAAACGCTCCAGGCAATTCACCAGCACGTGGGTGACCTCCGGCTCGACCTGGACGGACTTGACGATCTTGGCCGCCACGCCGACCCGATGGAGGTTTTCCGGCCTCTCCTCGGCCTCCGGATTCTTGAGGAGCAGCAACCCCAAGGTCTGATCGGAGGATTCCACCGCTCTCTTCAGCGACGCCAGCGGAACTTCCCCCGCGACCTCCAGAGGAACGGGAAGCCCCGGGAAGAATGGCCGGGGCCTCACCCCCAGGATCGGGATCCTGGAGGGCAGGAGCCTGGTGGCCAGCACCAGTCCGGAATCCTCCCGCCTGGATGGCCCAACCTCGGCCTCCTTGCCGGGATCGACCTGCTTTTTCGGGTCGGCGCCGCTGGGGACACCGTCCTCGCCACCGGGACCCGGCCTGCCTTTGCCCATCGACCTCCTCCGCTCCTCGCATCCTGAATTTCCAGCCGCCATCCCGAAGTTGAGCCCGGTCACCGGAAGACTCTCCGGCGGTGCTGGCCTCGACCTCTTGATTCAGCCTACCGCAACCCGAAGCCGGTTTCAACGCCTCGTCACCCCTGGCCGAGGCCCGGGAGAAGGCCTACCCGGGCGTGACCGTACTGCCGCATCGCCAGGGCCGCGGCCCGGCAGGCCGGCCTACGCCTCCTCGAGCAGCAAGAGCGATGGGAGGAGGCGCCCCACCCGGGAGCGCGGGCGTCCCGCCCGCATGCACTCCCGTTGCCTGCCGCTCAGTTTCCCTGCGATGGGGCAGCCGGCCACCGGGCCGGCGGGAACCGCATGGCCTCGGCCGAAGCAGAGTCCTGGCGCCGGTGCCGGTCGAGCCGGGTCGAGGAGAGGGGTGGGGATGGCAACCCCGGTGTCGATGCCGCCCTCCCGGCGGCGCACGGGGAAAATGGCGTCGCTGGCCGGTGAACCGGCTCCCACGCCGCCCACGCCGAAGGCGGGGTGGGCGAACCGCAGCATCCCGCCGACGGGACCCTCCGAGACCACCCGCACCGACCCCGTCACCAGCTCCCCTCGACCGTGCGTCGAAATCGTGAGCACTCCCAGCGGCTCCATGGCGCTGCCGACCGTCAGAGCTCCGTCCTCGGCGGCCTTGCGGTACCACCTCGCCGCCTTGCGGTCATCCCTCGGCAGTCCCCGGCCCCGGTGGCGAGGACGGTGTCCCCAGAGGCACAATGGAGGCCGCCGGCTCACCATGCGCTGGGGACGTTGTTGAACTAGTGGAAAAACCGGTTAGGAGCGCGTAGGGGACGTGATTGAATCCATGCCATTCAGAAAGGCCCGATCGAAGTTATTCCAGTAATTCAACAACGTCCCCTATTGACTTTTCGACCGTATGCTCAGCGGCGCCGGGGAAATGCAGGCTAAAATACTGGCCTCTGGCAACAGCGACCGGGACAGCAATGCAGGTTGACCCTCACCCATGAGCACCGATCCCCCTTTGGCCGCAGGGCCGGAATCAATGCTTCCGGCAGTCCTGGCGATCTCGGTAGCTCTACTCACCCGCAAGATCTTTCTGGGATTGGGAATCGGCGTGGTCGCGGGCGCCCTGGTGGCCCAGGGGGGCGACCCGGGCGGCTCCCTGGCCGCAATCTACCGCTATCTCTTTGCCGCCGTTTTCGACCAGAGCCATGCCGCCATCGTCATCTTCTCTTTTCTGGTGGCCGCCACCGCCAACATCCTGACCGACAGCGGCGCCGTCACCGCCCTGATTCTTCGAATGGGGAACCTGAGCGGCCGGCGGCGGAGCCTGATGGGTACAAGCTGGCTGGCCGGACTGGTGGTTTTCTTCGACGACTACGCCAACTGCCTGATTGTGGGAAAGTCCTTTGCCCCGATATACGATCGCTGCAGAATTTCTCGTGAGAAACTGGCCTACATTGTCGATTCCACCGCCGCGCCCATCGCCTCGATCGCGATCATCTCCACCTGGATCGGCTTCGAGCTGGACCTCATCGACAAGGCCCTGAGGGACTTGCCGGCGCCCGGCTCCGCCTTCTCCGTCTTTCTGCAGTCCATCCCCTACCGCTTCTACAGCCTTTTCACCCTGGCCTTCGTGGCCTGCATCGCCTTTACCGGCAGGGACTTCGGGCCGATGGCCCGGGCGGAGCTCGAGGCCGCCGGACGGTCGCAGTCCCCGCGGAACCCTCGAGACCCCGCTCCGGATCCAAGGTTGGCCTGGCTGGCCTTTACCGCCATCGGCCTGCTGGTCCTGTTGACTGTGGCCACGCTGGTTCTCAGCGGCTGGTCCCGCACGGCCGGCGCCGGCGGACCGGTCACCGTGCTGGAGGTCGTCGGCAACTCGGATCCCTTTCAATCCGTCTTGGTCGGCTCCACGGCCGCCTTCGTCTTCGCCGCCCTTTCCTCTCTCAAGCTGAAATTGCACTCCACCCGACATCTGCTGCGGTCCGTCGGCGGCGGATTCCGTTCCATCCTGGGAGCACTGGCGGTTCTCTACCTGGCCTGGACGCTGGGCAACGCACTCGAGGAGGCGGGAACGGCCACCTACTTTTCCTCGCTGCTGCAGTCCACCGTGCCCGCCTGGATCTTGCCCGGCCTGTCCTTTCTGCTGGCGGCAGGCACCAGTTTCTCCACAGGGTCCTCGTTCGGCACCATGGGGATCCTGATCCCCATCATCCTTCCCCTGGGCGTCGCCCTGGGTCCGGACAGCGATGGTGTCGTCCTCTACGCCGCCACCGGATCCGTCCTTGCCGGAGCCTCCCTGGGAGACCACATGTCGCCTCTGTCCGACACCACGGTCCTGTCGGCCGCGGGCGCCGGAGTCGGCGTGGTCAGCCACACCCGGACCCAACTCCCCTATGCCTGCACGGTGGGGACGGTGGCTCTGCTTGTGGGCTACCTTCCGGTGGGCTTGGGGATATCTCCCTGGATACTGATTCCCTGCGGAGTGGCGGCATGTCTGCTGCTCATCCGATTCCTGGGCCGGCCCCTTCCTGTTACGCCTTCTCCAGGCCGGCGTACTTGACCAGCAGTTTCTTGAGGCCGTGGCGGGGAAAGAGCACGGTGAGCTTGCAGTCGTCGCCTTCGCCCTGGCAGCGGATCACTTTTCCGATGCCGTACTTTGGGTGACGAACCGCCTGGCCCGGCTTGAAGCGTCCGACTGCGATCTCCGTTTTCCTTGGAGCCAGGTCGATGCGCTTTCCACGCTGCCTGTAGAATTGCCGAATGCTCTCGGCATCGTTACAGGTGGGTCCGTCATAGCTCTTCCTGACGGGCTTGGGGGCTCCCCAGGTGTTCTGCAGGAGTTTGGCGGGAATCTCGGAGATGAAACAGGAGGGCTCGGTGGGGTTGAAGCTCTCGCCTCCCAGGAAGCGCCGATTCCTGGCCCGGGTCAACAGCAGCTTGCGGCGGGCCCGGGTCAGGGCGACATAGCAGAGCCGGCGTTCTTCCTCGAGCCCGTCCCGATTCAGGAGCGAGCGGCTGTGGGGGAAGAGGTCCTCCTCCAGTCCGGCCAGGCAAACCAGCGGGAACTCCAGGCCCTTGGCGCTGTGAATGGTCATCAACGTCACCCTGGCCTGCTCGTCGAAGTCGTCGGTATCCGAGAACAGGGCGGCATGATCCAGGAATTCCCGCAGGTTTTCACCCCGCTTCCGGCTGTCCCGCGCCGCATTCACCAGTTCCTGCAGATTGTCCAGGCGGGAACGGGCCTCCTCGGTGTCCTCGTCCTGGAGCCACTGGCGGTAGCCGGAGCGTTCCAGGATCATTTGGATCAACTCGGAATGGGACCCGGCCTCCAGCTCGCTCCTGAATTGCCGAACCTGATTGCAAAAAGGAGTCAAGGCCTTCAAGGCCCTGGCCGGCAGGGTTTTCTTTTCCACCGCCTGCTCCACCACCTCCCAGAGAGAAAGATTCGATTCCCGGGACTCCTTTTCCAGGGCGTTGACGGTTACCCTGCCGATGCCGCGCGGCGGCGTGTTGATCACCCGCAGCAGGCTGACGCGGTCGTGCGGATTCAGGGTCAGGTTGAGGTAGGCCAGCAGGTCCTTGATCTCCGCTCTCTCATAGAAGCTGAATCCCCCCACCATTGAATACTTGACATCGAAGCGCCGGCAGGCCTCCTCGAAATAGCGCGACTGGAAGTTGGTCCGGTAGAGCACGGCCACCGGCTCATTCCTCTCGGACCGCTGGTGAGCAAGGATCTGCCGGACGACAAACAGCGCCTCGGCCTCCGGGTCCTCGGCTTCGTAGTATCCGATCAGGTCTCCGGCCACCTGGTC
>JAPOZE010000419.1 GCA_026706225.1 Acidobacteriota bacterium | reverse complement strand
ACCTGCACCCCGGCCGGTTGCTCGGAAAGGTTGGCGATCCCCAGGTTGCTGCGACAGTCCCCGCTCTCCCGGCTGATGGGAATCACCCCCCGGCTGGAGGCGCGTTCCAGATCCAGCCCGCGGAAGAAGCCGCTGGTCCCTGAATCCAGCGCATACACCCGGGAGGTGGCAATCAGCGGCACCCCGTTGTTGGACAGGATCTCCAGGGGACCCGAGACGCCGCTGATCCCGAAATCCGCATGCAGTTCCGGGCTCTCGAACTGGCCGCGGGCGGGGATGGCAATTTGCTGGCGGTGAAGCAACTCGCCGCTTGCATCCCGCAGCATCAGGGAAACCTCTGCTGTCTTGTCTCCGACATTCAGAATAACCAGGGAGGAACGGAACTGGTTCACCGACGTGGTCGAGAGAATCCCCAGCCGGGTGCCGCCCGACATGGCCCCCAGGTCCAGGCTGGGGTCGCTGGACCCGTTGTCGATCTGGGTGACATAGGGAAACACCATCTGGTCGGAGGCGACCAGCACCGAACCGGAGACATTGGAGAGCTCATTGGACCGGGTGCCCAACAGGCGGCGAACCAGGTGGTTGAGCTGGATCAGCCCCCCTCGGGGAACGCTCTCGGTCCGGGAGCCCAGGGCCTGGCCGGCGGGGTCGAACAGGGTCAGCTCGACGGTGGCTCCCGAGAGGATGTCGGCGGTGATGCCCAGGTTGGTGCGAAATTCCTCGGTGTCGGTCACCAGCGGCAGAAACTGCTCGAAGGCATAACTGCCGTCCTCGGGGTTGAAGCGAAAGAAGACGCTTCTGCCCTCCGACAGCCGCGGGCGATTGAAACCGAACTGGATGGCCCGGTCCCGGCCGTCGTTCTGAAGTCCGATGGTGGCGCTTTCGCCCTGGGTCAAGGACCCTTGCAAGGTGCGGTACAGAAAGGCGATGTCGTTGCTCCCCTCGTAAAGCACCGCTTGAAAGGTGAGCCGCGTGGTGTAGTCCGGTTCCGCATCTTCCTCATCGTCGTAGGCGCTGAAGTTCTTCCATTCGACAATCAGACGGCGGTTGGGAGCCTCACCCAGCACCCGGGTGTAGACGGCGCTGTCGGTCTCTCCGACCACCAAGTCGTGAAAGAAGGGGGCGATCAGGTTGGCGGGCATCCGTCCGACGTAATCATTCAGACCTCGGACCTCGTCCCCGGGAAGCGGGCCATTCTCCCATTCAGCCGTGCCCCTCAACCCAGGTGTCAGAGAGATCCAGCCGTTGGTGGAAACGTTGACCGGGCTGTCTTCCGGAAACGTCCTGGTGAACAGGGTGAACCTGAAGGGCAAGTCGATCGGAGCGATGGAATCGTCCGGGGTTCGGTCTTCCTCTTCGTCCAATTGGAACTCCAACCGGGAGGCTTCCGGATCCCGGCTCAGATCCAGGTAGGAAAAACGCGGCTGGGGGCGGTTCCGGCTGGGTTGCAACGACAGCACCGTGAACTCGCTGCTGGTGGCAACCTGGCCGCAGACTTCCACTGTAATCGGACCGCTGGTCGCCCCGAAGGGAACCAGCGTGACGATCTGGCTATCGGTGGCAGAGATCACCTCGGCCGGCTGTTTGTTGAAGCGGACCCGGTTGTGTACCGGCACCAGATGGAAGTTGGCGCCGGAGATGGTGACTTCGGAGGCCACCTCCGCCGAACCTGGAGACACGGCGTCGATGATTGGAGCCGGCGAGACGGTCTCGAAAGCGGATTGCAGGGCGTCGCCGCTGCCGTCGGGATTGACCACCAGCAGGTTGAGAGTACCGCATCCGTTGGGCCCGGTGGTCCCTTGAATCATCCCCGAGTTCAGCCATTCCTGGTCGTTCAGGGGAATGCCGTTGAGGCTCACGCTGGCTTGGCGGTGAAAGTTCGAGCCCGTGACGGTTACGGGAGTCCCCCCCGCTCGGGGTCCCGAACGGGGTATGATACTGGTAGCTTTGGGGGGTGCCTCCGTCACGTCCATCCCCCCACTCAACGCCGCCAGGAAACCCCCATTCTCAACGAACAGGCTCCTTGAACCCAAGGGTGCGTTGTCTTTAATGTCGACTTTAAATTCAGCTCCGCTGCCCCCGATATGCGCCGGCGATTCCAGGACCACTCCTTCTCCCAGGATGAAGTACCTGCTCCCGAATCCCAGTCCGCCCCCGAATACTCGAATATCGTCACTGACGCCAAGTGGGAAGCGAGCGCCCAGGTGCGGGCTGGTCAGATTCAGGTGAGGGAAGGCTGCCGGCGAGACGGAGATATCCAGATCCGTCAGGGAGTCGCCGGCAGCCACTGAGACTGGCTCCCCGGTTGGGTTGTCCGCCTCCTTTCCCAGGAAGGCAGTCGCGAACCTGGTGTCGAAGGGCTCGGGGTCAGGTGGGCCCGAGGGGAGACGGGGTTTGAGGATGTTGTCTTCCTCCACCGGCCCATCCAGCGGCTCGGCGTAGAACCTGTAAGAACCTGGGGGCAGACCCGATATCCGGTAGCTGCCGTCCTTTCCGGAGAGGGCGGAGTTGACCGCCCGGCCAGCCTCGTCCAAAGCCACCACGTGGGCTCCGTAGACCCCTTCGCCGTCAAGAAGGACGCTCCCCGAAATCTCTCCGGTCGAACGGCTGAACTCAGGTGTGGGATAGAGGACCGAGCATCCGATCCGGTCATCGGTCTGAAGCACCCGGAAGAAGGTCACTCCACTGCCGGCCCGTGGATTCATGGTGGCGGACACGATAGCCGTGTGGTCGAGACCCAGGAGATGTCCGACCTCATGGACCGCAACCGACTCCAGATCGGTGGTGCCCGGAGCTCCGTCCACCGAGAAACTCTGATTGGGGTTGAAGAGGATGTCGGCGTCCACGATTGCACGGCCCTGCGCGTCGGGTCGAGAAAAGACAAGAGTCACCGCCAACGTATCAAAGTTGAATTCATAGCTGTCGTCCTGGAACGAGACTACATTGGTGTAGTCCAGGGCGCCAAAGCGCGTCTCGGTAGTACCACTGTAAGAAAAGGTAATCGCCGAGTCCTCAATGTTCTCCCAGGCCTCAAAGCCGGCGTGAACGGCCAGGAACTCGGCACCGTTGCCGGTAGAGGGCAGGCCTCCCTGATGGATCTCGTAGGCAACAGGAAGGGTCATCCATTTGGCGCCGCTCAGGAAGGGGACGAAGGCCAGGGCAGCCGGCCGGGAAATCCACCAGACGCAAACCGCAGCCAGCAGGCAGAGGAACACCAGGCGGCGGGCCTCGCCGGGCCGGCAAGGGTGCTCCGATTGGACACTGCCTGTCAATGGCGCTTGGGTGGTCTTCGTCGTGCTTGAATTGGATGACACGCAAACGGTTCCTCGGGGCCCATCCCACCGGTCACTCTCCGGCGTTGGCGACGAGCTGCCGGATCCTGCTCAGCAGCCGTTCCAGCTCGACCTGAGCGGGAATGGGAGTTTGTGAGGACGATCGGGGTGAAGCCGGGATCAGGCGAAGCCCGGAGGACGCATGATAGGCGGTCTTGACGCCCCGGGCATCGGGGGAGATGCGAAACATGCCCTGGGAAAGTCCCATGAGGATCCAGTAGTCGCCCTTCCCGGCTCCCAGGAAGAGCAATACTTCCTCTCTCTCCCGGAATTGGGGCGTTCCCGGGACATCCAGGGTAAGCTCCCCAATGGTGCCACCCACGGTCACCACCCTGGCCGTGCCCCGAGACTCTCCCTTCAAGTCCTCAGTCACCGCAAAGCGAGTGGCCGTGTAGATCCGTGTTCGGGTCTTGTTCCAGTAGGTTTCCTGAGAAACACTGCGGCCCAGGATGATCCGTTGCGACCTGCGGACCATCTGCTCCAGGCTGAGCTGCTTGACCGTGGTGGCTTCCAACCCGGAAACCAAGACCGGAACCCCTGCCCCAGCCAGCACCAGGGCCGACACCAACTCTCTCCAGGCTTTCATTGCGCTTCTCATGGCCGGACGCCTCTGCAGGACCGGAAAATTCGGTATGCTTCAGCCCTTTCCGTCCCACCGGAATGGTCGAAACCCGGACTCAAAACCCAATCAAGATGCTAACCCAAGAATTCGGATTGAAAAAGGGAGAAACGGGCTTTTCAGATCCGCTGGATTGTTCGCTCGGCGACAACGCCCTCGATGATGGAAAACGCTCTCACGGAAGGGAGGCCCGGCACCAGCAGGGACAGAATGAAGTAGGTGCAGTCGGGATAGAAGGCCTGAGCAATGTCGGTCGTCGATGGATAGGCCTCGGAAGAGGGATGGCTATGGTAGATTCCGAGATGCTGCAGACCCGAGCCTCGGAGATCCCTGAAAAACTGAAACAGTTCCCCGGGGGCCATCTCGTAGCGTATGGGACTTTGGGCCAGGTTCCGCATCCTGCGGAGCCGGGTGATTCGACCGGCCTGCCCCATTAACAGTCCGCAGCACTCCAGCGGGGTCTCCAGGCGGGCATGTTCCACCATCGAGTCGATGACGGCGGCTTCGATTTGGACCCCCATGAGGTCTTCACCTGTGCCGGAACGGGAAACCCGATCCGGCGCCACCCGGCTCTTCTATTCCTCGTATTTGCGGCGGAGGTAGGCGGGAACCTCGAGGTCGCGCGGGTCGTAGGGACGGCCCGGGCTTGGCGGGACCTCGGATTCCGGAACGGTCACCGCCTCGGGCACCATGGCGGGAGGGTTTGGAGACAGGATGGAGGATTCTTCCGGAACCACGGAATCTCCGACCGGCGGTTGGATCGTCGATTCGGCGCCGTTGGTGTCGAATCCGGTGGCAATAACGGTGATCTTGACATTGTCCGTCATCTTGTTGTCGATCACGGCGCCGAAAATGATATTGGCCTCCTCGTCGGCGGCCTCGTGAATAATCGAGGCCGATTCACTGACCTCGTGAAGAAGAAGCTCCTCCGATCCTGTAATGTTGATCAGAATTCCCTTGGCTCCCTGAATGGACACGTCCTCCAGAAGGGGCGAGGCGATCGCCCGATTGGCGGCATCCGCGGCCCGGTCTTTGCCGCTGGCGGTTCCGGTTCCCATCAAGGCCCTGCCCATGCCTTGCATGACCGCCTTCACGTCGGCAAAATCGACGTTGATGATGCCGGGAACCTGAATGATGTCGGAAATCCCCTGAACTCCCTGGCGCAGAATGTCATCGGCCACCTGGAACGCCCGGGAAAAACTGGTGCCCCTTTCCACGGTCTGGAGCAATCGCTGGTTGGAGATGGCGATGACCGTATCCACACAGGCCTTGACCTCCTGCAGCCCGCGTTCGGCCTGAACCTTCCGCTTTTTGCCTTCAAACAGGAATGGCTCGGTCACAATGGCCACCGTCAGCGCACCCAGTTCGGCCGCCAGGTTGGCAATAATGGGAGCTGCGCCCGTCCCGGTCCCTCCGCCCAGTCCTGCCGCGACGAAAACCATGTCGGCGCCTTCCAGAACCTCGATGATCCTGTCCGTATCCTCCAGGGCCGCACTTCGGCCGACGTGGGGATCGGCCCCGGCTCCAAGACCGTTGGTGAGCTTGGCTCCGATCTGCAGCTTCGTCGGTGCCCGGGACGCCTTGAGAGCCTGCACGTCGGTGTTGGCCACGATGAATTCAACGGCTTCGACGCCGGCGTCAATCATTCGGTTGACGGCGTTCGTCCCGCCGCCTCCGACACCGATGACCTTGATGACAGCACCGCTGGAAGGAGGCTCGTCCAGCAGAAACTTGACGGAACGATCAGACCTGGTCGTTTCCATGGTTCCACTCCTTGGCATGGCAGAGCCCGAGGCCGCTTCTCTCGGGGTGACTGGGGAATGGGCCTGGCCGGGTTGGACGCCAGACCGTAATACGAAGTGGTCGACTCCTGTTCGGCCCTTGCCTGACGCCGAACCGAAACCACCTCAAAACATAAGCGCTCAAATCAGGAAAATCAAGAAAAATACCCTATATTGTGTTTGTTGGTGCACCAAGCATCAAGGTTTGGTAGTCGTCCTTCCCAAATTCCCCCGTCTTGCCGCGCCGATCATCGGAGCGCCCGGCGGGCTAGAATTTGCCTCCCTTCCGGGAAAACAACCTCGAGGCCCATCGCTTCAGGAAGTTGCCGTCGGCCCGATGTCCAATCCACCGGTGGGCATGGGCGCGGTAGCCGTAGAGGACCAGACCCACGGCAGTCGAGTAGGCCGGTGCGATCAGGGCGCCCTCCATTTTCGCCACCCCTCGGGGACTGCCGGGTCGAACCGGCAGGTCAAAGATCTGCTCCGTCAGTTCAACCACGCCCTCGAGCAGGGCGGTTCCCCCCGTAATGACCAGTCCCGCTCCCAACAGCCTCTCAAGACCCGCCTGTCGGATGTCCTCTTGAACCAGCGTGAGGATTTCCTCCATCCTGGGCTGGATGATCTCGCAGAGAATCCGTTTGCCGATGGACTTGGCTTGCCGGCCTGTCACGGTCGAGACCTCGAACTCGATGTCTTCTTCAACCAGTGTCGAGAGGGCGCATCCATGGTCACGCTTGATCCTTTCGGCCTCCAGAATCGATGTTCTGAGGCCGACGGCGATATCGTTGGTGACCTGGTCCCCGCCCAAGGGCAGAACGGAGCTGTGGCGGATGCCTCCGTGGGTGTAGACGGCAAGATTGGTGGTGCCCCCGCCCACGTCTACCAGGGCGACTCCCAGCTCCTTGTCGTCTTCGCTCAAGGCGCTCTCGGCGGAAGCCAGTTGTTGCAGGATAGTGTCCGCCACGATGAGCCCGCTCCGGTTGACCGCCGTCACAATATTCTGCGCCGCCGTGGTCGAGCCGGTGACGATATGGCAATTCACTTCCAATCGGGTTCCCAGCAGACCCAGAGGATCGCCGATACCGTCCAGGCCGTCGACCACGAATTCCTGGGGAAGCACGTGGACGATTTCACGGTCGGAGGGCAGCGATACCGCCTTGGCCGTTTCCAGAACACGGCGAATATCGGCTCGGCCGATCTCCCGGCTCTCAGCCGTGACCGCGACCGCTCCCTGGCTGTTGAAACTCTGAATGTGCCCCCCGGAGAGCCCCACGAACACCGACTCCACGGAAGTTCCCGCGCTACTTTCCGCCTCTTCCACCGATTTCTTGATGGAGGCGGCGGCTCCGTCCAGATTGACGACCACGCCCCTGCGCATGCCCCTGGATTCGGCCGAACCGACCCCGACCACCTCCAGGGCTCCCTCAAGGTTGACCTCACAGATGATGGTGCAGGTCTTGGTGGTGCCGACGTCCAAGCCGACCACATATTTGGTCTTGCGGGCCAAGCCAACCTCCAGCCTTCCGGAATGGGACCGATGCCTGAAGTCGTTAGCGCTTAACTCAACCGTCTGAAGGCACTTTACGGGAGACGCCCTGGGCCAGCGTGGGGTCCAGGGTCCTGATCACCACCTGGTCCCGGTAGCGCATGTCCACGGAATCCAGGTTCCGGTATTTCCTCTTGAGCTCCCGGCTCGCGGCCAGATAACGACGAAACTTTGCCTGCAAACCGTCGCTTCCGAGGTAAACCAGAACCGTATCTCCATTGAGAATGACCGAGACGTTTCCAGGGTCTTGAAGGTGCACCTCCGACAGGTCACGGCTCAACCCGGCGCCTCCCCGGTTCAGGGCGCGGACCAGCTTCAGATAGAGGGCAATCCGCTCTCGGTTGCGCCGCAAAATTTCCGGACTGTAACCGGATTCCATTCCCAGGATGACGGGAAAATCGGCCTGCGACAGCTTTTCCGGATTGTTTTCCAGCAGGGTGCCCTCCTCGTCGATCAGCAGGGTTTCCTGCCCCACCCGGGTGAAGGCAACCGGCTGCCGCTCCTCGATGTCGACAATCAGTTTGTCCGGCAGCACCCGGCGCACCACCGCCGTTTTCACCCATGGAATCCGTTTCAGGTTTCGCCGCAGTCGGTCCAGGTCGAATCTCACCAGGTTGCGGTCGGGCTGAGCCAGCTCACTGATCTTGAGCAAGACCTGGTTCTGCGAAATCTGTTGAAGCCCGTTGATTTCCGTGATGGCGATATCGAACCTGGGAGAGTGGTAGAGCCTGTCTCTCATCCAGTAAAGGCCGAACGAAAGCGTGGAAGTCAGCAACAATCCGAAGGAGAGCTTGAGCGACCAGCGCAGGACTTCCCGGACGGTCCTTCCCTTGGTCTTGCCTGACGCTCTTTGCCTTTCCAAAATGGCGCTCGGTTGGCTATCGAGATAGTCCATCGCCTTTGTCTTGACCCTCTTCATTCAGGGTTCCTCCCCTCTTTCCATCTCGGTTCAATGTCGGCTATTGGCCAGGCGCTGCCTCTGCAAGCTGCTTCAACAACGCATCCGCCAGTCGGGCGATGCTCCCGGCCCCCATGGTCAGAACCAAATCTCCGTCTTCGAGCAGCGGCGCCACCCGCGGCGCCATGTCTTCGGCGGCACCCAGGTAGCGTGCCTCCCGGTGCCCGCGCTGTCGTATCGCCTGTGCCAGCTTGGCCGACGTCAATCCGTCGATCGGCTCTTCGCCGGCGGCGTAGATGTCGGACAGGAGTACCAGGTCGGCCTTGTCGAAGGCTCCGGAAAACTCCTTGAAGCAATACTGAGTGCGGCTGTAGCGGTGCGGCTGAAAAACCACCACCAGGCGCTTGGCACCGAGATGCCCTGCTGCGTGCAAGGTTGCCGCGATTTCGGTCGGATGGTGACCATAGTCATCGACGAGAGTAATCCCCCCAACCTGGCCCTTGAGTTGAAAGCGCCGGTCGGGTCCTTCAAATTCGGCCAAGGCGGAACGCATCACCGAAGAGGCCAGACCGAGGTCCAATCCAACCGCGACGGCTGCGGCCGCATTGAGGACGTTGTGACGTCCGGGAAGGTTGAGGCGGAAGGGGCCCAGGCCCCGACCACGGTAATGGAGCTCGAACCTGGACCCGTATCCGGAGTATTGGGCCTCGGAGACTCTCAGATCCGACTCCCGGCCGAATCCGTAGGTGATGACACGCCGTTTGATTCGGGGAAGGATCGAGGCGACGGCCGCATCGTCCCGGCAAAGAACCGCCGCGCCGTAGAAGGGCACCTTGTTCACAAACTGCACGAAGGTGCTCTTCAGATCGTCCATTCCGGCATAGCTCTCCATGTGGTCCTGGTCGATGTTGGTCACTATCGCCAGCGTCGGAGACAGGAGCAGAAAGGAACGGTCGCTTTCGTCGGCCTCCACCACCATGAACTCACCCGTGCCCAGCTTGGCGTTGCTTCCGAAGGCATTGAGACGCCCCCCCAGCACGACGGTGGGGTCGAGGCCTCCATGCCCCGTCAAACCGGCCACCAGGGAGGTGGTAGTGGTCTTTCCATGGGTTCCCGCCACCGCAATGCCATACTTCCCTCTCATCAGTTCCGCCAGCATCTCCGCCCTGGGAATGATGGGGATCTGCCGGCGCCGGGCCTCCTCGATTTCCGGATTGTCAGGCTTTACCGCCGAGGACACCACCACTACGTCTGCGGCATCCAGGTGCCCCGGGGCGTGGCCTCCATGGATGCGGGCGCCCCGGTCAATCAGTTGTTGGGTCACGGCCGTCAGCTTGAGGTCCGAGCCGCTGACCCCGTAGCCACGATTCAGAAGCACTTCAGCGATCCCGCTCATTCCGGCCCCTCCCACCCCGACGAGGTGAATCCGCTGAATCCTCTTGAACATGGACGCCTCTCGCGGGCTCAGCCCGCATTTCTCACCAGGGACCGTAACGATCCGGGGGCGGCCTCCGCGCCTTCAATTCCAACCCGCCAAACGACCGATCAGGTCTACAATCCTCTGGGCCGAATCGGGCCGGGCCAACCGGCCGCTGTGAGCCTCCATCCGCTCCAATGCCTCCGGGTGGCGAAAATAGTGTTCGACCCGGCCAGCCAACAGCTTCCCGCTCAATTCCTCCTGCCGGATGACTTCGGCGGCTCCCGCGGCCGCCAGCGATTGGGCGTTCCGCAGTTGATGGTTGTCGGTAGCCCCCGGAAAAGGCACCAGCACGGAGGCCTTGCGGGCCGCCGCCAACTCACCCAGAGTCGCGGCGCCGGCCCGGCACAGCACCAGGTGGGCTTTCGCAAACTGGCTCGGCATGTCGGTGAAGAAGGGCTTTACCACAGCCCGAGCCCCCGCCTCCCGATAGGCCTGCTCCACCCGGACGAAATCCTGCTCACCGGTCTGGTGAATGAATTGCATCTGGGGGAAGTGAGAACGCAACCCGTTCAAGGCGTCCACCACGGCCCGGTTGATTGCCCGGGCGCCCTGGCTGCCTCCGAATATCAACAGAACGAAGGGGCGCTCGGAAAGTCCGGCCGGACATGCCAGAAACTCCGGACGCACCGGAGTCCCGGTCAGCACGGCTTTCCCCGGGAAAAAGGTCTCGCACTCGGGAAAGGCCGTGGTCACCTTGCGGCAGAAAGGCGACAACAGGCGATTGGTGATTCCCGGCTGGGCGTTGGACTCGTGAAGCAACGTGGGAACTCCCGCCAGTGAGGCGACCAGGACCGGAGGACCGGAGGAATAGCCTCCGACTCCCAGGACAACGGCCGGCCGGAATCGGCGAACGATTCTCCAGGCAGCCCACAGGCTGCGGGGAAGCTTGAGGATTCCCCGGATCAGATCGATCCGCCCGACACCCTTCAATCCCGATACGGGCAGTCGGTTCAAGCGATAACCGGTCTCGTTCAGAATGCGTGCCTCCAGTGGGCGCCCGCTTCCGACGAATTGAACCTCGGCCCCGGGAAAGCGCTTGGCGAGCGCTTGGGCGACTGCGATTCCCGGGTAGAGGTGCCCCCCCGTACCCCCGCCCGCAATCAGGAGCCGAAGCCCGCATCTTTCACCGGGACGCCGGTTGGGGGCTGAAGAAGATTCCGTCTTCGGCACTTTTTCACCCGGACCTGATGGCTCCCGGAAGGACTCTCGTTTGGACCTGTCCGGCCCTTCCACCGCCTGAGACCTGCCTTCAATCGGAGTGCTGAGAGATATTCAGCAGAACACCGATACTTACCAGGCTGACCAGCAAAGACGACCCACCCGAGCTGACCAGGGGAAGAGGAATGCCCTTGGTGGGCAGCAGGCTCAGCACAACGCTGATATTGACAAACGCCTGGCACACGACCATGGCGGTAAGGCCGATTCCCAGGAAACGTCCAAAGCCGTCCTGAGCCCTCAAGGACAGGCGGACGCCCCGCCACAGAAACACCCCGAACAGTCCCAGCACCGCCAGGGCGCCGACCAGACCCCACTCTTCTCCGATGACGGCGTAAATGAAATCGGTGTGGGGTTCCGGCACGTAGAAGAGCTTCTGCTTGCCCGCCATCAGGCCCAGGCCGGTCAATCCCCCGCTCCCCACGGCGATCATGGACTGCACGGGCTGGAATCCCGATCCCAGGGGATCGCTCCAGGGATCCAGGAAGGCAAGCACACGCTGCAGCCGGTACTGGAAGAAATAGACCAGGCAAAACAGGGGCGGTATGGCCAGCAGGCAGGCGCCCAGCACGTAGGTGAGCCGCAGACCTGCGCAAAAAAGGAGCACAAATGCCACGGCCGCAATGGTGATGGAGGTCCCCAGGTCCGGCTCGGCGACGATCAGACCCAGCACGACACCCAGAACCGCCAGACAGGGCAGTAGCGTGTGACGCCAGTCGTTCACCCGGTGCGCCTCCTTTTCCAGCAGGGCGGCCATGAAGATGACCAGGGCCGGTTTGCTGAGCTCTGAGGGTTGGAACGACAGGGACCCCAGTCGAATCCAGCGGTGGGTGTTGTGGTTGGGATCCAGCAGGAAAACGCCGACCAGCAGCAGAATGCAGACGAACAGTCCTCCATAGACACAGAGCGGGTGGCGATAGGTGCGATAGTCGATGTGCATGGCCCACCACATGCCGATCAATCCCAGCAGCGTCCACGCGCCCTGACGAATCAGGAAGTAGTAGGGGCTGCCGAACTTTTCCTCCGCCGGCACGGCCGAAGCGCTGAAGACCATGACCACTCCCACCAGCACCAGGGCCAGGGTGGTGGCGAACAGCAGCTTGTCCGGTGAAAGCTTTCGCGCCATTTGGAACCATCCGGGAATGCGACTTGCCGCCGGGGAGGACGCCTCTTGGACCCCCGGCGGTCACCAGAATTTACCGGAGGCGATGCACCGCCTCCTTGAACACGTTTCCCCTGTCCTCGTAATCGCGAAACATGTCGAAGCTGGAGCAGGCAGGGGCCAGAAGCACGACCTCGCCCCGGTCGGCCTGCCCAAAGGCCAGGCGGACTGCCTCCTCCATGCTGGCGGCACGAGTCACGGGAGCCGTCCCGGCCAGTTGGGATTCGATCTTGCGGCTGGCTTCACCCAACAGGACCAGGCCCTTCACCCGGCGGCTCACCTGCGGACTCAGGACGGTAAAATCGCCGGCCTTGTCGCGCCCACCCAGAATCAGGATCAGCCGTTGCTCGAACGCTTCCAAGGCCCTCTGGGCCGAGGTCGGATTGGTTGCCTTGGAGTCGTTGTAGAATTCGACGCCTCGAATCTCCCGTACCCACTCCAGCCGGTGAGAGACACCGCGGAAGCCCGCCACGGTTTCCTGAATGGACGGGATCGATGCACCCAGCAGGCGGGCCACGGTGACCGCAGCGGCCACGTTTTCCAGGTTGTGACGCCCCTTGATCCGGACGTCCTCCACCCGGACCACCGGCTCCTTTCCGCCCCCATGCCCGAAAACCAGGGCGCCGTCTCGCAGGCAGGTTCCCTGATCCACAGGGCTCCTGGTGCTGAACCAGAACCTCTCGGCGGCCTGGGGTCTGGCCAGATCGCGCAGCAGCCGATCCTCTCGATTCAACACCGCAAAGTCCGAGGCTGCCTGATTGTTCAGCAGGTTCAGCTTGGCGTTCGCGTAGGCTGCCAGGGTTGGATATCGATCCATGTGGTCGGGGGTGATATTCAGAATCACGCCAATGTGAGCTCGAAAGGAAGAGACGGCCTCCAACTGAAAGCTGCTCAACTCCACCACGTTAATCGAGTCGGAAGCGGAGCTTTCGACCAGGGAAATCAGGGGTACTCCGATATTGCCTCCCACCTGAACCCGAAAGCCGGCAGCTTCAAGAATCTCTCCGACCAACGTGGTCGTGGTGGTCTTGCCGTTGGAGCCGGTGATCCCGACGACTCGTCCTCGAAGGAATCGGGAGGCCAACTCAATCTCACTCAAAATCTCCCTTCCCCGGCGGACTGCCTCCCTCAGGACCGGTTGGTCCAGGGGAACGCCTGGGCTCACCACGATGAATTCCGCCTCGAGCAAGGTATCGAGCCGATGCCCGCCGACCTCGCAACCGATCCCAAGCGCCTGCAGCGCCTGGATTTCCGACTCCAACCGGCTTTGGCCCCTGGTGTCGGAGACCGTCACCCGGGCTCCCCTGGTCCGCAGGAACCTTGCGGCGGCCATTCCACTGCGGGCCATCCCCCCCACCAGGACCCTTTTTCCGGCAATCGGTTCT
>JAPOZE010000416.1:8101-13462 GCA_026706225.1 Acidobacteriota bacterium | reverse complement strand
CGATGCCGAAGTTCGCAATCGGAGCAACGGCAAACCGGACCTTCTGCTCTCCGGCAAGGCCCTGGAGGTGGCTCGCCGACTGGGGGCTGCCCGCTACCGGATCAGCCTGTCCCACACCGATCGCTACGCGGTCGCCCAGGTCATCCTCGAGGACTGAACGTCCGGTGCTCGGGGGTGGCGGAAACGCAACCCGTGACACCCTTCGGGGTGAGTCCCGTGACGCGCACCCGCAGCAGTTGATTGGGCCGCGGTTCGGCACCGGCCAATTCGACCTGCACGAAGTTGGAGCTCAGGGCTCGCCGGGTCGACCGCGGCGATTCGTCCCGGAGCGTGATCACCGGCAGGTCCCTGCCCACCTGGGATTCCCGAAAGCTGCGGTTCTTGACTTCGCCCAGCGTCCTCAACTCCAGGCTTCTGAGCGCCGCCACGGCCCTGGGGACCTCCGGCTGGAGCTGAGCGGCGGCGGTGCCCGGTCTTCGGGAGAAGGGGAAGACGTGCAGGTAGGTCAGGGGTGAGTTCCGGATCAAGTCCCGTGTCAGGGCATGGTCCTCCTGGGTCTCCCCGGGAAATCCCACCATCACGTCGGCTCCTATGGCTGCTTCAGGAACCCGCCGCCGGATCTTTTCCAACAGTTCCAGGTACCGGGCGGCTCGATAGGGCCGGCGCATGAGACCCAGGATGCGGCTGGAGCCGCTCTGCAGCGGCACGTGGAAGTGCTTGGCCATCCTGGGGGAAGTCGCCACCAGGTCGATGATCTCGTCGGTGACTTCCAGCGGTTCGATGGAACTCAGCCGCAACCGCCGCAGGGGTTCTTCCTGAAGCAGCCGGCGGAGCAGGCTCGCCAGACGGTCGCCGGGGCGCAAATCCCTCCCATAGCCTCCCAGGTGGATGCCGGTCAGGACTATCTCCTTGTAGCCCTGGTTCAACAGGTGCCTGGTCTGCCGCAGCACCTCCTTCAGAGGAAGACTGCGCGAGTCCCCTCTCACAAACGGAATCACGCAGTAGGAACAGCGATAGCTGCAACCGTCCTGCACCTTCAGAAAGGCCCGGGTTCTGCCTCCCCCTGACATGTCGGCAATGGATCGCAGCTCCCGGGACTCGAAGATGCTGCTGCAGTAAACCTCGGCCCCGCCGGGCAATCTCGCCTCCGACTCGGCGCAATCGGCCGGGACGCGGTGGGGCAGATGCTTTTCTGCGACCAGGGTCGCCAATTGCTGCTTGTGGGAGTTGCCGACGACGCATGTCACACCCTCCATTCTTGCGATTTCCTCGGGTGCGCGCTGAGCGTAGCAACCGGTCACCACGATCCTGGCCCGGGGGTTGCGGCGGTGAATCCGCCGGATCGCCTGACGGGCCTGGGCGTCGGCAGTGCGGGTGACGGTGCAGGTGTTGATGACCACCACGTCGGAGGCTGCTCCGCAGGAACCCTTCTCCAGGTTCTTGCCACGGAGCGCCTGCTCGAGCGCGGCTCCATCCGACTGGCTGGCCCGACAGCCGAAGTTGAGGATGGAAAATGTCGGATTGCCCATGGCGAAAACTCGAAAAATCCTAGACCCGGTTGACCGGCACACCCAGGTTCGGGCATCGTCCGGCGGCAGTTTTCAGGGTTGCCCCGCCGGGGCCGGAACCCGGCCATTCGCGCCTGCGCTCAACCCGGGCCAGAGCTCGCGGGCGACTTGAAGCGGTCGCTCGAAATTCCCTATAATAGCAGAACCTGTTCAGAGGAGTTCCCGCCGCCGCGGGGCATTGGGGGAAGGATGCCGGAGGAGAAAGAGGATCTCGTTCAAGACCGCCCCGCCGAGGAGCGAGCCGACCTGAATCCAAGGAAGGTACGGCGCAAGAGCGCGGCCCGCGAGTGGCTCGAAAGCCTGGCGTTCAGCCTGGTTTTCGTGTTCTTCTTCACCAAGTTCATCGCTCAGGCCACTCAGGTGCCGACCGAGTCGATGAAACCCACCATTCTGGTTGGCGACCATTTCTTCCTGGACAAGTTCGCCTTCCCGGCCAATTACCCGGATTTTCTCCTGCAAATTCTACCGAATCGCGAGATCGAGAGGGGCGACATCGTGGCCTTCAAGCCGCCCCACGACCCCAGTGTGCCCTTCATAAAGCGGGTGATCGGCCTTCCCGGCGAGACACTGGAGATCAGGGACAAGTCTGTCTACATCGACGGCGGGAGACTCGAGGAGCCCTATCAATACTTCGACCCGGGGGACGACCATTACGCGCCCAAGGATTCCCACGGGCCTGTCCGGGTTCCCGCCGACCACTATTTCATGATGGGCGATAACCGGGACAACAGCCACGACAGCCGGTACTGGGGGCCGGTGCCGAGCAGCAACATCATCGGCAAACCGCTGTTCATCTACTGGTCCTACGACGACGACCCCTACGATCCAAGCCCCAAATCCGTTCTGCAGCACGCCAGGGAATACGGAAGCAAGGCCCTCAACTTCTTCAGCAGAACCCGCTGGTCCCGAACCGGCATGGTCTTGAAGTAGTTCACGCCCCCCGGCGAGAAACGCGGGCCAGCAACCGGTCGGCGCATTGCTCGGCCCGTCGAACACAGTCGGGGATGCCGATGCCGGTCAGCCCGTTTCCCGCCAGTTGCAGGGACGGCCATTGGAGCATCCGGCTTTCGATGCGGGCCACCAGGTCCAGGTGCCCGACTCCATACTGAGGTATGCCCTCGGGGTGGCGTTCCACCCGGCTCAGCAGCGGCGCGCGGGTGATGCCCAGCAATTCTCCAAGGGTCCGGCGGACCCGTGCAATCAACTCCTGATCGTCACCCTCCAGCGTTTCCGGGTGCAGAGCGCCGCCGACGAACGCACGCAAGAGCGCCGCGTTCCCGGGGGCGCGTCCGGCGAACTTGCGGTGGCTGTAGCTGCAGGCCAGCATCGACCCCTTTTCCACGGCCGGCACCAGGAAGCCGAAGCCATCCATGGCGGCGGGAACATCCGCCGCCGGATAGGCCAGGTTTACGGTTGCCGTGGAGGCATGGACCACGCTTCTCAATCGTGCCGCCAGGCGGGGGTCGAGGGCCTCCAACAGGTCAGCCGACCGGTGGGCGGGAAGCGCAAGACAGATTCCGTCTGCCCGGATCGGGGGGCCCTTCTCCAGCTCAATCTCCCACCGGCCGGCCGGGTCCAGCCGCCGCAGCGACACGACCCTGCAACCCAGATGGATCGACCGGGCAGGTATGGACTCCCGAAGTCGATCCACCAGGAGCTGCAGTCCCTGATCCAGGGAGACGAAAAGACCATAGCGAGGACCGGCCGGGGGGCCATCAGCCGAAGATCGTTGCCGCTTGTGGTCCCGCCGCATGGCCAGCAGCAGGCTGCGGTGGCGTTCTTCCATTTCGAGGAACTGAGGGAAGGTTGCCTTCAGACCCAGCTTTTCCGGGTCGGCGGTATAGATGCCGCCCACCAGTGGCTGGGCCAACCGTTCCAAGGCTTCCTCGCCCAGGCGCCGCCGAACGAAGGCGGCCAGGCTCTCGTCGTGGTTGCTTGAACGCGACCGCCGGCGCGGCAGCACCAGGTCGGCCGCCATGCGGATCTTGCCCGCCCAACTCAGAAGGGGAGAGGCGGCAAAGGAAGCGAATCGGTAGGGAGCGATCAGGTGGAACCCCTCCGGAACCGGCAGCAGCTTCCCCCCCCGTACGATGAAGGTCCTGCGATGGCGGGGAGAGGTGCCGATGAGGCTCGTCTCCAGACCCAGGCGCCGGCAGAGATCCACCGCCCAGGGCTTCTCGGAAATAAAGGAATCGGGGCCTCCTTCCAGGAGAAATCCCTGCTCCTTTACGGTGTGGATGACACCCCCCAGTCGATGGCCGGCCTCGAGCAGGTCCAGGCGGACGGCCCGGTTCAGCCGGGAGGCTCCGTCCAGCAATCGATGAGCCGCCGCCAGCCCGGACACTCCTCCTCCAACCACAACCAACCGGTAAGCGGGCTTCGAGGGGGAATTCATGGGAGACCCAACGACTTCGGAGGGGTGTGGAACGTGCTGCAGTCGTCAATTCAACACTATAGGAGTCGGTCGAGGGCGCTGTCAAACCCGTCGGCCGGGCCCGAATCCTCTGTCCGCGAAGGAATCCGGAACGGCGCCGGCCCCATCGGGAAGGGCGCTTGCGGACCCCCACTCGCGCCCTTCGCGGCCTTCCGGCTGTCTCCTTGACTTTGTCTTGAATCCCCTCATAATTAAGATTCCCGACGGCAGATCAAGGGGCCATTTCCTGGTGATCGATACCCTTCTCAAGACAGTTTTCGGCAGCAAGCATCAGCGGGACATCAAGGCCATTCAACCCACGGTTGATCGGATCAACGCCCTGGAACCTTCCCTCTCCGACCAGACGGACCAGGAGTTGCGTGCCCACACCGACCGGTTCAAGACACGGCTGGCCGCCGGCGAGTCCCTGGAGGACCTGCTGCCGGAAGCCTTCGCGGTGGTTCGCGAGGCGGCCAGGCGGGTGCTCAAGATGAGGCACTTCGACGTGCAGCTCATGGGCGGCGTGGTGCTTCACCAGGGGAAGATCGCCGAGATGAAGACGGGAGAGGGCAAGACCCTGGTTGCGACGCTGCCGGTCTACCTGAACAGCCTGGAGGGGAAGGGTGTGCATGTCGTCACGGTCAACGACTATCTGGCGCGCCGCGACGCCGAGTGGATGGGCCGGGTCTACCGCTTCCTGGGGCTGTCGGTGGGAGTGATACAGCATGACATGGACGAGGACCAGCGCCGCAAGGCCTACGGCTGCGACGTGACCTACGGCACCAACAACGAGTTCGGGTTCGATTACCTCCGCGACAACATGAAGTTCGATATCGGCGACCGGGTCCAGAGAGGGCATCACTACTCCATCGTGGACGAGGTCGACTCCATCCTGATCGACGAGGCCCGAACGCCTCTGATCATCTCGGGGCCGGTAGAGAGTTCTCAGCAGAAGACCTACATGGCCATGCGGCCGCTGGCCGAACGCATCCGTGCCCAGCAGACGAAGTTTCTGGGGCGCGCCTTGCGGGAGGCAATCCATCAGATCGACTCCGACGGCCAGGCCGGTGACGAAACCCTGGAGAAACTGCTGCTGGTCAAGCGCGGCGATCCCAAGAACAGGCAGTATCTGGACCTGCTGGTCAAGCACCGTGAGCTGAAAAAGAAGATCGATCAGGTCGAAGGCCAGCTCATGAGCAACAAGCAGTTGTCCGAGTTCGACAACCAGCTCTACTGCTTTATCGACGAGAAATCGCACAACGTCGAGATCACCGAGAAAGGCCAGGAGTTTCTGGCGGGCGGGCGCATGGAGGACTACGTCATTCCCGACCCGGACGACCCGGACTACAGCGAGAAGCGCTACGTCGAAGTCACCGAGCG
>JAPOZE010000416.1:0-7647 GCA_026706225.1 Acidobacteriota bacterium | reverse complement strand
TCCATCGAAAAGTCGGAGCGATTGAGCGGCTTGCTCAAGAAGGCGGGGGTCAAGCACGTGGTGCTGAATGCCAAGTACCATGAGAGAGAAGCCGAGATCGTGGCTCAGGCCGGACGCAAGGGAGCGGTGACCATCGCCACCAACATGGCGGGCCGCGGGACCGATATCGTGCTGGGCGGCAACGCCGAGTTCCTGGCCAGGGAACGGCTGCACAAGCAGAACGTGGACCTGGCGGCGCTCACCCAGGAGGAGTGGGAGACGGCCCTCGACGCGGTCGACCAGGAGTTTCAGCAGGGGCGGGAGCAGGTGATCGCTGCCGGGGGGCTGCACATTCTGGGAACGGAGCGTCACGAGTCCCGGCGCATCGACAACCAGTTGCGCGGCCGCTCAGGGCGCCAGGGGGATGTCGGAAGCTCCCGGTTCTACCTCTCGCTGGAGGACGATCTCATGAGGATTTTCGCCAGCGAAAAGGTGTCCAGCATCATGCAGCGCTTGGGGATGGAGGAGGACGTTCCCATCGAATCCCGTCTGATCAGCAAAAGGATCGAATCGGCTCAAAAACAGGTCGAGGCCCACAACTTCAGCATCCGGAAGCATCTGCTGGAATATGACGACGTCATGAATCAGCAGCGCAAGACCCTCTATGGATTGAGGGAACAGTTCCTGAGCAAGAGCGACCAGAAGGAGTACCTGCTCGAGTTGAGCGACGACGTCATCGGCGGCTTCATCGACAGCTACTGCGACGCCGACAGCGATCCCGAAGAGTGGGACGGCGAAGGACTTCGCAAGGCCGTGGCCCAGCAGTTCGGCCTGGATCTGCGTCACGAGAACATCCAGGTCGAGCAACTCAATCGGGAGGAATTGCTGGAGGGCATCTGCGCCAGGGCCAGGGAGAAGTACGAACGCAAGGACCAGGAAATCGGCTCTCAGGAGATGCGCCAGTACGAACGGCTGATTCTGCTCAACGTCCTGGACGCCCATTGGAAGGACCACCTGCTGGCGATGGACCAGTTGAAGGAAGGGATCGGGTTGCGGGGTTACGGCCAGAGAGATCCCCTGGTGGAGTACAAGAAGGAATCCTTCGCCACCTTTGAACAGATGATGGACGGTATCGAGGAGCAGAGCCTGCGGTATCTCTATCTGCTCCAGCCGGTTGAAGACAAGGACAAGGTTCGCGAGATGGAGCGCCGCCAGCGCAAGCAGGAAATGGTGATGGGACCTGCCGAGGAAGCGTCGGAGCCGCGCCGGCCCGTCGTTCGGGGGCCGAAAATTGGCCGCAACGAGCCTTGCCCCTGCGGCAGCGGCAAGAAGTACAAGAAATGCTGCGCTCTGACTCCAGCCTGAAGAGGGAAACGGTGAGGGAGCATCCATGTTGACCAGCCAGGTGCCTGAAGGCCTGACCTTCGACGATGTCCTGCTGGTCCCCCGGAAGTCGGACATCGCGCCCGCCGAGGTGTCTACCCGAACCCGGCTGACCCGGCACATCCAGCTCAACGTGCCCATCATCAGCGCGGCCATGGATACCGTCACCGAAGCCCGCCTGGCCATTGCCATGGCCCAGCAGGGCGGCATGGGCATTATTCACCGCAATATGTCGGTGGAGCGCCAAGCCTCGGAAGTGGACAAGGTCAAGCGTTCCGAGAGCGGCATGATCGTGGATCCCATCACCATGTCGCCGCAGAACCGGATCTACGAGGCCCTGGACATGATGAGGCACTACAAGATCTCCGGAGTGCCCATCACCGAGGACGGCAAGCTGGTGGGGATCCTGACCAATCGCGACCTGCGCTTTGAAGACCGCTTGAACCTGCCGATCTCGGAGGTGATGACCAAGGAAAACCTGATCACCGTTCCTGTCGGGACCACGCTGGCCGAAGCCGAGGCAATGCTGCACCGGCACAGGGTGGAGAAGCTGCTGGTGGTCGACAGCGAATACATGTTGAAGGGCCTGATCACGGTCAAGGATATCCAGAAGAAGCTCCAGTACCCCTTTTCGGCCAAGGATGACCAGGGGCGTTTGCTGGCGGGTGCGGCCCTGGGGGTCACCGGCGACTACCTGGAGCGGGCCGAGGCCCTGGTCAACGCCAACGTGGACGTGCTGGCCGTGGATACGGCCCACAGCCATTCCCAGCGGGTGATGGATGTGCTCAAGGAGATCAAGCGGAAGTTTCCGGAGACGGATACCATCGCCGGCAACATCGCGACCGCCGAGGCCGCGGCCGACATGATCCGTTGCGGCGCCGACGGCATCAAGGTGGGGATCGGGCCCGGTTCCATCTGCACCACGCGGGTGGTTTCGGCCGCCGGGGTTCCGCAAATCACCGCGGTGGCCGAATGTGCCCAGGCTGCCAGGGATGCGGGAATCCCCGTGATCGCCGATGGGGGGATCAAGTTCTCCGGAGATATCACCAAGGCCATCGCCGCCGGCGCCGACAGCGTCATGATCGGAAGCCTGTTCGCCGGGACGGACGAAAGCCCGGGGGAAACCGTGCTCTACCAGGGCCGAAGCTTCAAGGCCTACCGGGGCATGGGATCTTTCGGAGCGATGCAGGTGGGGAGTCGGGACCGTTATCGACTGGGTCAGGACACCAGCGCTCAGAAGCTGGTCCCGGAAGGCATCGAGGGCCGCGTGCCCTACAAGGGGCCCCTGGCGGACGTGGTGGCTCAACTGGTGGGCGGACTGAAAGCCGGGATGGGCTATGTCGGGTGCTCAGGAATCGAGGAACTCCAGGACAAGGCCCGATTCATCAGGATCACCTCCGCGGGCCTCAAGGAAAGCCACGTCCACGATGTCATCATCACCCGGGAGGCCCCCAACTACCGCCTCGACTGACACGCGCCGGGTGCGAGCAGGATCCTGGCCTGTTCTCCCAACTTTTCCTCACCCGCACTCCCTCACATCTCCCGCGGGAATGTCGCCGTCCGCATGAATCGCGCCATCAGCATCATCAAGCGGCGCATTGATGCGCGGGCTCGGTCATTGTCGCAACAACTCCGCAGACAGTCCTGAACGACCCCTCCCTCCAAAAATTTGTAATAAATCCCTGTCTCGCTTGTTTATAGGAGTATAGGGACCAAAGTTGTGTCGGCACGGACAAACTTCTCCTTGTCAGCGGCCAATCTGTGCTCGTCTCAGCAGGCACAGCCTCCCCGTGGGAAATGAGGGTTGGTCGCGTCCCAGAAAAGAACGCAGCGATTTTCGGGTAACCCTTTTGGCGGTGTGGCGCATCAGAGGTATTTGGCAGTTGCGTTGGGCGTCGAAACTCGGCTTGGGTTCGACACCCGCGGGTCAGGGCGCGCGCCTCATCTCTCACACGATTTCCTGCAACGGGAGGGCGTTATGGAGCTAAGGGATTGCAAGTTCTTCTACGGGGGGCAGGAGATGAGCTTCTCGGTGTTTTCGAACGATCCTTGCCGGGCTCGATATCTCGACAGCATCTCGGTGCCCCTGGTTCAGACTCGAGTCGATGTTTATCGGATCGAGCCGGGACCGAAGACCCGCTGGGTTCTGATCAGGCAAAAAGGCGACGAGAAGGACCGCTTCAGGCTGTTTGTTCGTCAGGGTGACAGGTTTGTGGAGAGTCTGGAACAGGCTCTGTCCAAGGAACTGCGTGATGAGATTTTCGGCAGATTCCCCAACCTGACGGGTGAATTTCACCCGCCGCTGGCGGCTTGACCCGTGCGGAACTCACCGGGTCGCTCGGTGGAGGGTGCGCTCGCCTCAGGATGACTTCTGCCGCTGTTCCCGCAACACGGCCTTCCGGCTCAGCTTGATCTTCTGGCCGTCAATCCCGATGACCTTGACCAGAAGCTGATCTCCCTCCTTCAGCTCATCCCGGACCTGCCGGATTCGATGCTCGGCGATCTCGCTGATATGAAGGAGACCGTCGGTGCCGGGAAAGATTTCCACGAAGGCGCCGAAATCCACCAGGCGAACCACCTTGCCCAGATAGATCTTGCCCATTTCCGCCTCGGCAGTGAGGTCCTTGATGATCTGAATGGCCTTTCGGGCCGAGGCCTCGTCGAGCGCGGCGATGTTGACCTTGCCGTCGTCTGCGACGTCGATCTTGACCCCGGTCTGCTCGGTGATACCGCGAATCACCTTGCCGCCGGGCCCGATGACATCGCGGATCTTCTCCCGCTTGATGCGAAGGGAATAGATCTTGGGAGCATATTTCGAGGTATTGCTCCGGTGGGCTGAAATGGTGTCCAGCATTCTGTCGAGGACGAAGAGCCTTCCCCGCAGCGCCTGCTGGAGGGCTTCACTCATGATCTCCATGGTCAAGCCGGCGATCTTGATGTCCATCTGCAGGGCCGTGATTCCCGATCGGGTCCCGGTGACCTTGAAGTCCATGTCCCCGTAGTGGTCCTCGGCCCCGGCGATGTCGGTCAAGACTGCGTAGCGGTCTCCTTCCTTGACCAGCCCCATGGCAATGCCGGCGACCGGCGCCTTGATGGGGACGCCGGCATCCATCAGGGCGAGGATGCCGCCGCACACGCTGGCCATCGAGGAAGAACCGTTGGACTCCAGGATGTCGGAGACAATGCGAATGGTGTAGGGGAATTTGTCTTCGGAGGGAACCATCGGCAGAATGGATCGTTCCGCCAGGGCGCCATGGCCCACCTCCCGCCGCCCGGGACCTCGCATGAATCCCGTTTCGCCCACGCTGAAGGGCGGAAAGTTGTAGTGGAGAAGGAACCGCTTGGACGACTCGCCCTCCATGATGTCAATCTTCTGAATGTCGTCCGAAGTGCCCAGGGTCGCGGTGACCAGCGCCTGGGTCTCGCCGCGGGTGAAGAGGGCTGAACCGTGGGTGCGGGGCAGAAGGCCGACCTCGCAGGTGATGGGTCGCACGGCGTCGAATTCACGACCGTCCGGGCGTTTCTTCCGTTCGAGGATGTCGTCGCGGAAGACTTGTTCCTTGATGCGATCGAAAATGGCCGACGCATCGCTCCTCAAGTCGGCCGACTCCTCCGGGTAGCTGCTCAGCAGGGCTTCCTTGACCCTGTCGACCTGTTCGTAGCTTCCTCTCTTGCCGTGCTTTGTAGTGTCGAGAGCGTCCCGTAGATCGGCTGACACCTTGCCGGAAATTTGACTGAAGAGTTTCTCGTCGACCGGGCGCGAATCGAGGACGCGTTTCCGGACGTCCAGGCGGGCAGCCAGTTCCCTTTGCAGGGGGACAATCTGCTTGATGTGTTCGTGTCCGAAAGCCAATGCCTCAACCATAGTGGTCTCGGAAACCTCTCGAGCTCCGGCTTCGACCATCACGATGCCTTCTTCACTGCCTGCAACGATCAAATTGAGCTGGCTTTCCTTCAGGTCCCGGCTGGTCGGGTTGATCACCAAGCGGCCGCCGACCAGGCCCACGCGAACCGCGGCGATGGGGGTCTCGAAGGGGATGTCCGACACCATCAGGGCCGCGCTGGCGCCCGTGATGCCGTGGATGTCGGGATCGTTCTCTCCGTCGGCGGAGAGCACCAGGGCAATGATCTGGGTGTCGCAGCGATAGCCTGACGGGAACAGCGGGCGGATGGGACGGTCGATCAGGCGACTGGTCAGAACCTCCTTCTCGCTCGGCTTGCCCTCGCGCTTGAAGAAGCCCCCCGGAATGCGTCCCGCGGCGTAATAGTTTTCTCGGTAGTCTACGGTCAGAGGAAAGAAATCCACGTTGTCCCGGGGCTGTCTTCTGGAACAGGCGGACACCAGTACCACCGTGTCTCCGTAGCTGACCTGAACGGCGCCGTCAGCCTGGCGGGCGATCCTGCCTGTTTCGATGGTGATTTCCTTGCCTCCGATGAGGGTGCTGGTTTTCTCAATCATTGATGTGTTTCCCGGCCCGGACTGCCGCCTAAACTAAAATAGCGACTGCCGGCATCCCGTTCGGCAATGCTCGGAGTCGCCACTTCGTTGTTCAAGCTCGACTTTTCTTCCCGGGCTCGCTACTTGCGTATTCCAAGTCTTTGGATGACCGTTCGATAGCGTTCGACATCCTTCGTCTTCAGATAGTCCAATAAACGCCTGCGGTGCCCGACCATCTTCAGCAGACCGCGGCGTGAGGCGTGGTCCTTCTTGTGTGCCTTGAAGTGGCCCGTCAAGTAGGTGATCCGCTCACTCAGCAGGGCAATCTGGACTTCCGGCGACCCGGTATCCGTGGGATGGGTCCGGTATTTCTGAATCACTGAGCTCTTGAGATCCGGTGTCAGTACCATGAATTCGAGGAGTGGATCCTTTCCTTCCAAGCCGGTAAAGCAGGCGGAATGTAGCATAGTCCCTTCCCTGAAGTAAAGCGAAAACAGGGCGGAAACAGCCTCGCGCGCCTACAGAACCAGCTTGGGGAGAAGGCGGACCGCGGCCTGCTCGCCGCGCCCTCCCGGGCACTGGGAGGAAGCCATTTCAGCCAGTCCCAGCAGCCGGCCCGAGTCGGAAAGGACCCGGACCATGGGGGCGCCCGAACGATTGGGGGGAACTTGCCGGGCTCCCAGTGTCCTTCCATGAGCAAAGGCTTCCCGGTCCTCCGCCGAGACACGGATGCCGGGCATATCCTCCAACATGGCGTTCATGGAGAGCAGGAACCGGGTCCAGTCCTGAGGCATTCGGCCCTGGAGCAGCGGACAGGCCATCGACAGCGAGAACTTTCCCGAGGAGAGGCGCCGCAGCCTGGAGAGATGGGCCCCGCATCCCAGCTTCTGTCCCAGTTGGTGGGCCAGGGCGCGGACGTAGGTTCCCGGCGAGCAGTGGATTTCGAAATCGATGGTGTCGGCGGCGCCTTGGCGAAACTTGAATTGATGAATGCTGACCCGCTGGGGGGGGATCTCGACCTGGAGCCCCTGCCGGGCCAGTCGGTAGGCCCGCCGCCCCCCGATCTTCTTGGCCGAGTATGGGGGAGGAGCCTGCATCTGCTCGCCAACCATGGATTCGACCGCGGTCCGGAGGCGGTCCGGTACAAGTCGGGGCTGCCGAAACTCGGATGTGGGTTGCCCCAGCCGATCATAGGTGTCGGTGGTCAGGCCCAATTGGATGGTCCCCTGGTAGACCTTCCTGCCGCCCATGAGGAATCGTGCCAGTCGGGTGGCGCGACCGACTGCCAGGGGCAATACTCCGGTGGCCATGGGATCGAGAGTTCCGAGGTGGCCGATTCTCCTGATCCGCAACTGGCGCCGGACGAGCTGAACAACCGCGTGCGAGGTCAACCCTTCCGCTTTGTCGATGACAAGGAAGCCCGAGAGCGGTCCGTTCATGGGGGTTTCTGAGACAGGACACCGACTACTGGTCGGTGGTATCGACGGTTCTGGTCTGCTCGAGCAGTTCTTCAATCCGCGCTCCGTACTCGATGGAGCGATCGTATTGAAAGTCCAGTTCCGGGGCGGCTCTCAGCTTCAGTTGGGAGCTGATTTCATGGCGAATGTGGGTGGAGGCCCGGTTGAGGCCCTGGAGCGTCTGTTCGCGGTCTTCCTGGCTGCCGAGCACGCTGACGAAGACTCGGGCTTTCTTGAGGTCGGCGCTCATCTTGACCTCGGTGACCGTGGCCAATCCGATTCTCGGATCCCTCAATCCGCGCAAAATGATCTGGCTGATGGCCATGCGAAGCATTTCGCCGACTCGTCCCGGCCGTCTGGAGGGGGATTTCATAGAAACTCTATCTGGCA